>NZ_JBHWGD010000074.1:9861-22277 GCF_042733235.1 Kitasatospora sp. NPDC059722 | reverse complement strand
TCGCAGCCCCACCTGCTCGCCTACGTCTCCACCCCCGAAGGCACGCCCGTCCCCGAATACCTGGCCGCCGTCCGCCGCCGCTTCGGCCAGTGGATCGCCGACACCTGCACCCGCCCCTACGACGCCCGCTGGCTCGCCCAGCAGGAGGAGATCGCGCTGCGCCACACCTCGGCGAAGAAGAACACCACCGACGGCGCCCGGTCCGTCCCGCACATCCCGCTGCGCTACATGATCGCGTTCATCTACCCGATCACGGCGACCATGCGGCCGTTCCTCGCGGCCAAGGGCCACCCGGAGGAGGACGTCGAGGCGATGCACCAGGCGTGGTTCAAGGCCGTCACGCTGCAGGTGTCGCTGTGGTCCCGCCCGTACGCGGGAGCGGCCTGGTAGGCCGGGCCGACCCGGCCGGAGGCGGTCGGAGTGCCTCCGGCCGCCGGTTCCGCGACCACCTCGGCGCCACCCCGACCGAATACCGACGCCGCTTCCGCGTCACCGCCACTTGAATGACGGAGAACACGTGACCACCACCGTCACCCACATCGGCACCGCCACCGCCCGTCCTCGAACTCGGCCGGCACGTCGTCCTCCCACGGGCTTGAACGATCCTCCTCAGCCCGCCGTGCGCCGCAGGACCTCCTCCACTGCCTCCGCGGCGACCTGCGCCCGCCGCGCCGCCGGGGCCTGCCGGATCAGGGCGCTCATCCGCTGCGCCTCCGCGGTCGTCGGCAGGTGGCCCGCCAGGAGGAGGGGAAGTGTCAGGCGGCGGGCGAGGAGTTCGTCGGCCGAGGTCACGTGCGGGCGGCGGACGACGGACACGTTGACGCGGACGCCGTGCTCGTTGCCCCACGGCACGCCCGGCCGGTCCGTCTCGACCGCGGCGTAGCGGAAGCCGTGGGCGAGGTCGCAGGCGGCGCAGCCGAGCGGGCCGCGGGCGAGCCGGTCGCCGCAGTCGGGGCAGGTCAGGCGGTCGAGGGCGGCGTCGACCACGCGCCAGTCGTGCCGGTCCGGTTCGGCCGCGACCATCTCGGCGAGGGCCGCCGCGTCCCGCTCGCCGACCGCTCCCACGCGGGCCAGGAACACGGACCATTCGTCCTCGACGATGCCGTCGACGAGCGCCCGGCAGGCCGGGCAGACGGGCGCGCCGCCGTACTCGTAGCCGCCGCACTCGTCGCAGCGGTTCGGGGCCGCCCCGACTGCAGGTCGTGCCATGGTTTCCTCTCCTCGTCGTCCCGACGAGTCTCTCCCAGGGCGGCCCACCGGCGGTACCGGATTGCTGCGCCGTGCCCGACGGCGCGCCGCCGACCGGGGGCAGGTCGCGAACGGTTGCTTCCGGTCGGACTCGGAGCCGGTTCGCTCGTGATGCGGCAAATGGAGTCAACTGTCCTGCGACACGGTCCCGTTGCGGTGGTATTGGCTTTCGAAACTCGTACAGCACAACGCATCTGGGGTCGACATGGGCAAGGCGCACAGATCAGCGAAGGCCCAGGGGGAGAGCAAGGGCGGCTCGCCGGCCGCCGAGGAGCGGTTCCGCGGACTGCTGGAAGCGGCGCCGGACGCGATGGTCATCGTGGACGACACCGGGACGATCACGCTCGTGAACGCCCAGACCGAGGCGCTGTTCGGCTACGGTCGCGAGGAACTCCTGGGACGGCCGGTGGAGTTGCTGATCCCGGGCCGCTTCCGCGCCCACCACGCCCGGCACCGCGACGACTACGCGGCCAACCGGCAGGTGCGGCCGATGGGCGCGGGCCTGGACCTGCGCGGGCTGCGCAAGGACGGCACCGAGTTCCCCGTCGAGATCAGCCTCAGCCCGCTGGAGACCAGCGACGGCCTCCTGTTCTCCGCCGCCGTCCGCGACGTCAGCGACCGCAAGGCCGCGGAGGCCGAACTCACCGTGCTCTACGAGCAGCAGCGGCACATCGCCCTCACTCTCCAGCGCAGCCTGATGGGCACCCCGCCCGCCATACCCGGGCTCACCGCCGCCCACCGCTACCGGCCGGCGACCCAGGGAGCGGGCGTCGGCGGCGACTGGTTCGACCTCATCCCGCTGGGCGCCGGCCGGGTCGGGATCCTCATCGGCGACGTCATGGGCCGTGGCCTGGAAGCCGCCGCCGTCATGGGTCAACTGCGCTCGGCCGCCCACGCGTTGGCCATCACCGGCATGGAGCCGCGGGACCTGATGCAGTCCCTGGAGACGGTCGTCGGCGACCTCGCGGTCCCCGACCAGCTCGTCACCTGCTGCTACCTGGTCTTCGCCCCCGACACCCGGGAGGTGTCCGTCTGCTCGGCCGGCCACCTCCCGATCCTGGCCGCCACCCCCGGCCACGCGGCCCGGATCCTGCCGGCGCCGGTGAGCGCGCCGCTGGGCGTGGGCGGCGTCCCCCACCGGCAGACGTCCGCCGTCCTGCCGCCGCACACCCTGCTCGCGCTGTTCACCGACGGCCTGATCGAGGCCCCCGGGTGCGACATCGAGGACCGCCTCGACACCCTCATGTCCGCCATCGACACGACCCCCGACCCCGGCGACCTGGAAGCCGCGGCCGACCACATCCTGACCACGCTGCTCCCGCCCGTCCCCGGCTACGACGACGACGTCACGCTCCTGCTGGCCCAGGTCCCCGCGGCCCCGGACGCCACGGCCGCGATCGAGCTGCCCGCCGTCCCGACCTCCTCCGCCGAGGCACGGGCCTTCGTCGAGAAGGTCCTCGGCTCCTGGAACCACGGCCACCTGACCGACGACGTCAAGTTGCTGACCTCCGAGGTGCTCACCAACGCCATCCAGCACGGCAAGGGCCCCGTCCGCCTGCACCTGCGCTGCCATCCCGCCGAACTGGTGGTCGAAGTCACCGACCACAGCCCCCACTTGCCGCACCCCCGGCTCGCCGAGACGGACGAGGAGTCGGGCCGCGGCCTCACCCTCGTCGAGGCCCTGTCCCACCGCTGGGGCACCCGGCCCGCCGAGGTGGGCAAGACCACCTGGTTCACCCTGCCCCTGCGGTAGGGCGTGTCCTGGGGCGTGTCCTTCGGGCCGGGACAACGAGGAAGCGCCCGGCGGTACTTGCGGCGGACAAGTACCACCGGGCGCTCCCGGCCTGAGGGGGTTCTCCTGACCCGAGGGGGTCAGTCCTTGCGGCGCCCGGACATCCAGACGAACACGAGGATGCCCGCGAACAGGAACAGCACGCCCTGGTAGACGGCCGCGTACCCGGCGCCCGCGACCAGCCACAGCGAGAAGCCGAACGCGCCCAGGCCCAGCACCGCGTCGCGGACGAGACGGGCGCCGGCCACCTCGCGCCCGCCGCGCACCAGCCAGTAGAGCTGGGCGGCGGTGGAGAGCAGGTAGGGGACGGTCGCGGTGAAGGTGGTGATCAGCACGAGGGCGTCGAACGCGCCCTTCGCGCCGGACGCGAAGTTGAGCACCGTCAGCACCGAGGCCAGCGCCACGCTGACGACGACGCCGAGCACCGGCACCCCGCGCTTCTCCTTGGCGAACGCGGCCGGGAACAGCCCGTCCTTGGCGGCCGCGTACGGCGCCTGCGCGGCCAGCAGCGTCCAGCCGTTGAGCGCGCCCGTCATCGAGATCAGCGCGGCCACGGCGATGACCGTCCCGCCCCACGAGCCGCCGAACATCGCGTTCACGGCGTCCGAGAACGGCGCGGAGGAGTGGACGAGCTCGTCGTGTGCGACGGTGCCGAACACCGCCAGCGTGCCGAGCAGGTAGACCAGGGCCGCGCCCGCCGTGCCGAGGACGCTCGCCCGGCCGACGTTGCGCTCGGGGTCGCGGACCTTGCCCGCGCTCATCGCGGCCGACTCGACGCCCAGGTAGCTGAAGAGCAGGATCGCCGCGGCGGCCGTCATGCCGCCGACCACGCCCTGGCCGGAGGCGTCGAACGGGCCGAGGTTCTTCGGGTCGAAGAAGCCGAGGCCGCCCACCGCGACCAGCGCCAGCGGGATGAACTTGAGGACGGTGGAGACGAGTTGGACGGCCCCGACGTACCGGGTGCCGGCCAGGTTCGCCAGCGCGGGCAGCCACTGCACGGTCAGCGCGGCGGCGATGGTGACCACGGTGGAGTGCTGGACGGGGACCAGCACGTCGAGGTATCCGACGGCCGCGACGGCGAGCGCCGCGTTGCTGACCCACGTGGTGATCCAGTACGACCAGGCGGAGATGAACCCGGCGAAGTCGCCGAACGCCTCACGGGCGTAGACGTAGGGACCGCCGGTGCGCGGGTTGCGGCGGGCCAGCTGCCCGAAGACGAGCGCGAGCGCGATCGCACCCACGGTCAGCACCGCGAACGCGACCAGGCTGACCGTCCCGAACGGCGCCACGGCGGCCGGGATCATGAAGATCCCGCCGCCGATGATGTTCCCCATCACGAGCGCGGTCGCGGTCGGCAGGCCGAACCGCCCGCCCGAACGGGAGGGGGTGGCGGGGCCCGCGTCGGTGGGCGGGGTCGGCCGGGGAGCCTGCCGGGTCACGGCCGGGCTGGTCTGCATGGGGGTGGTGCGCCTTTCCTGGTCCTGCTGCGCTCGGTGGAGCGACCGCCCATGCTCACAGAGAGATACCGCTCTGTACCAAATCGGTGGTTTTCGTCCGGCCGCACCAGGCCCGCCACCGCAAGATTTCCGGCCGGGCGTCCCTTGCACCGGCACTCGTCCCGGGGGGGGCGCCCCCACATTTTAACGGGGAAAACCCCCCCCGGGGGGCACGCCCCCCCCCGCACTCGTCCGGAGGGGCGCTCACCATGATGATCACGGCGAACGCCCCGCCGGGTGCTCACGGCAGCCGCAGGACGAGCTTCCCGGTGTTCTCGCCGCTGAACAGCATCCGGAACGTCTGCGGGAAGTCGTCGACCGTGCCCTCGACCACGTGCTCCTTGACCTTGATCCGGCCCTCGCCGATCCACCCCGCGATCTCGGCCGCGGCCTCGGCGTAGCGGCGCGCGTAGTCGAAGACGACGAAGCCCTCCATGCGGGCCCGGCGCACCAGCAGGGACAGGTAGTTGGAGGGGCCCTGGACGGCGGTCTCGTTGTTGTACTGGCTGATCGCCCCGCAGATCACGACGCGGGCGTGCATCGCGAGGCGGCTGAGGGCGGCGTCGAGGATGTCGCCGCCGACGTTGTCGAAGTAGACGTCGATGCCGTCCGGGGCGTGCGTGCGCAGCGCCTTGCGGACGTCCTCGGCGCGGTAGTCGACGGCGGCGTCGAAGCCGAGTTCGTCGGTGAGCAGGGCGCACTTCTCCGGCCCGCCGGCGATCCCGATCACCCGGCAGCCCTTGACCTTGGCGATCTGGCCGACCATCGTCCCGACGGCCCCGGCGGCGCCGGACACCACGACCGTCTCGCCCTCCTTGAGCGCGCCGACGTCCAGCAGGCCGAAGTACGCCGTCATGCCGGGCATGCCGAGGGCGCCCAGGTAGGTCGAGAGCGGCGCGAGCGACGGGTCGACGCGCAGCGCGCCCTTGCCGTCCGACACGGCGTACTCCTGCACGCCGAATGCGCCCACGACGTGGTCGCCGACCTTGAACCCCGGGTGCCGCGACGCGACGACCTCGACCACCGACCCGGCCCGCATGACCTCGCCGATCCCCACCGGCGGCAGGTACGACGGCCGGTCGTCCAGCCATCCGCGCATCGCCGGGTCGAGCGACACGAAGCGCGTCCGCCCGACGAACTCCCCCTCCCCGGCCTCGCCGACCGCGCCGTCGACCAGCTCCCAGTCCCCGTCGCGCACCTCCCCGACGGGCCGGCGGGCAAGACGGACCTGGCGATTGACAGCGGACATGGGGGCGCCTCCAGTCGGTACGGCGATGACACGTGAGCGTGATTCTAAGCAAGCGCTTAGTCATCTGGCCAGAGGGGGTGTGTCCGACCCTCCCGGTAGCCTCCGGGCGTGCACACCGAACTGATCGAGGGCGTCGTCGCGCCCGTCCGCCGCTCGTGGGCCGACTCGAACGTCGCCTCCGCCATCCGCGAGCAGCTCCGCCCGCGCCTGCGCGAGCTCGGCCTGTTCGCGGGCTCCGGCGACCTCGACTTCCCGGGCACGGCGAACCGCTACGTCCCGCACCTGGCGGTCATACCGGCGGCACTGGCCAGGACGGAAGGCGCGCTGCTGCCCGAACAGACGCTCCTCGTGGTCGAGGCCGTCCCGCCGGGGTGCACCGACACGAGCCACACCACCTCGAAGCGCCGCCGTCGCTACGCGCAATTCGGCGCCCCCGGCTACCTCCTGGTCGACCGCGGGAAGCGCACGTGGACCCTCTGCACCCGGCCCGGCGAGCCCGACTACGCCCTCGTCGAGGGCCCGTACCCCCTCGGCTTCCCCATCCGGCTGCCCGCGCCGCTCGACGTGGAGCTGGCTACGGGCGAGTTCTGAGAGTCACGGCGCCGCGCAATTCCCAGCTCGCCCGGGTTGCTGTCCGTTCCGGCCGCTATGGGGGCCGAACCTTCAGTGGTCCCGGTCGGCCGGCTTCCAGCCGAGGGCGGGGCCGAGGCGGGTGGCGAGGTCGGTGAGGATCTGGACGTAGTCCTCGGGGGCGAAGGTGAAGGGCAGGGCGAACGCGACCTCGTCGATCTCCCGGAACGAGGCGTGGGCGTGGAGCTGTTCGACGAGCTCGTCCGTCGTGCCGACGAAGTCGCGCTCGAACAGCAGCCGGGCCGGGCCCTGCGGTATCCCGGTCCGGGGCGCCCGGGAGGCGGCGTAGGCCTCGTACGTGGCGCGCTGGGCGGGCGTGGCGCTGTCGGTGGGGATCACGACGAGCCCCTGGGAGACGCGGGCGCGGTCGCCGGCCGGGTGGGCGGCGCGGAAGGCGCGGACGAGGGCGAGCTGGATCGCCGCGAAGTCGTACGACTCGGCCTCCTCCTCCGGCTTCACGACGCTGCTGATCAGCAGGTTCAGCCCGTTTTCGCCCGCCCACCGCGCCGAGCGCAGGCTCCCGGCGCCGTACCAGATCCGGGAGGCGAGCCCGGGGGAGTGCGGCTGGACGCGCCGCGAGTACACCTCGATGCCCTCGGTCCCGGCGAAGTCGGAGGCGGATTCGCCCCGGACGAGGTCGAGCAGGCGCCGGGCGCGGGCCGGGCCGAAGTCCTGGTGGTCGCCGGTGTCGGGGTAGAGGGCGCCGCGCACCCGGTCGTAGTGGGCGGGCGGGCCGGCGCTGACGCCCGCGTTGAGCCGGCCGCCGGAGAGCACGTCGACGGTGGCGAGGTCCTCGGCGAGGCGCAGCGGGTTCTCCCAGCCGAGGGGCGTGACGGCGGTGCCGAGCTCGATGCGGCGGGTGCGCTGGCTGGCGGCGGCGAGGACGGCGACGGGGGAGGAGATGCCGTACTGGAGGTGGCGGTGGCGCAGCCAGGCGCTGTCGAAGCCGAGGCGTTCGCCGAGTTCGATGAGTTCGAGGGTGGTCTCGTGGCCGCGGCGCGGGTCGGCCTCGTCGAAGAGGCCGATGGTGAGGAAGCCGAGCTTGCGCAGCGGTCGTGGGGTGGTCGACGACGGCATGGCGGCCTCCGGGCGGGCGACGGGACTGGGACGGACCGGGGACGGGCCGATCCGGGGTGCGGATCGAACCTACGCATGCCGTCGGCCGCCCCACAAGATCGCCGGCGGACCGTCAACGCAGTCGCAACCCGCCCGCCACACGGCGCAACACGACGGGCCCCCGCCCACGGTGCGGAGGCCCGTCGTCACCCGGAGGTCAGCAGCTGCGCAGCTCCGGGCTCTGGTTGCGGATCTGGTTGTGCAGGGACGTGAACTCCCGGTACGCCTCGCTGGTCTCGGCGCCGGGCCGGAAGGCCGCGACGCGGTGGCAGTTGACGAACGCGAGCGTCACGTCGAAGTGCCGCTCCAGGCTGCCGCGGATGGCGTTGCTGGCGAGGGCGCGGAGCAGCTGGGCGCGCTCCTCGTCGGTGGGGGTGGTGTTGTCGTTGACGAACTCATCGTCGCCGGCGGCGAGTTCGGTGCTGAGGCCAGCGACCACCTGGTAGGCGTAGGGGAGCGACGTGCGGACCGTTTCGACGAAGTCGGCCTCGTCGACCTCGCCGTGCGCGGCCTGGGCGAGGAGGGCGGGGGAGACGTCGAGCGACATGGGGGTGTCCTTTCCCGGGGGTGCGTGGGGCTGGTGGTGCCGAAGGCGTCAACGGTTAACGAAGATGAAAACCATTGCTACATGGACTGTCCTCGACTCCCTGATGTCCTGTCAAGTACGGCGCGGAGCGACCGCCCCCGCCGCGCGCCGCCCCATCCGCTTCACTCCCCCGCCCGCTCCCTCGCCGCCATGACGTCGTCGCCGTGCCGGAACGCCCAGGCGCCGAACGCCTCGATCGGCTCCAGGAGGGTCCGCCCCAGCTCGGTCAGCGAGTACTCGACTGATGGGCCTGTGGGTGGGCGAGGGCGTGGACGCCCAGGCGATCGCGCCGCCGCTGGAGTACGCCGGGTAGCCCCCAGCCCCCAGCCCCCAGCCCCCAGCCCCCAGCCCCCGGCCCCCACCCCCAGGCCTTAGCCCGCGGGTTCGGGTGCCTTGTCGGCGACGGGGGCCGGGACCTTGGGGACCTTGATGACGAACACCGCCATCACCACCGCCAGCACCGCGAACACCAGCCCCATCTCGAACGCCCGGGAGATGCCGTGTACCAGCACCGCCGACGAGTACGGTGCCGGCAGCTTCCCGGTGGCCCTGAACTGGAGGGCCTGTTGCGGCGTCGCCGCGTGGAGGAACTTCGCGACCTGCTGCTGCGCCTCGTTACGGCTCGCCGTGCCGTAGACCGTCACCAGGATGGACAGCCCGAGCGAACCGCCCACCTGCTGCATCGCGTTGAGCGTGCCGGTGGCCGCGCCCGTCTCGTGCGGGGCCACCTGCGACACGACCGTCAGCATGACCGGGACGAATATCGAGCCCATGCCGAAGCCGAACAGCAGCGTCGGCCCGAGGACGCCGGAGGCGTATGTCGTGTCGAGGGAGATCCGGGTCGCCCAGAACACCCCGCCCAGCACCAGCAGCGAGCCGACGACGAAGAAGGGCTTGGCCCCGAACCGGACCTGGTTGCGGGCGGCGAACTGCGCCGCGGCGACGATGGCGACACTGATCGGCAGGAACGCGAAGCCCGCCCGCAGCGGGCTGAACCCGAGGATCTCCTGCACGAACAGGGTGATGAAGAAGAAGATGCTGAACATCGCCGCGGCGAGGCACAGCATCAGCCCGAACGCGCCCGCGCGGCTGCGGCTGCGCAGCAGGTGCAGCGGGGTGATCGGCTGTGGCACGCGCCGTTCGTTCAGCAGGAACGCGGTGAGCAGGACGACGGCGAGGCTGAACGCGAGGAGCGTCACCGCGTCCGTCCAGCCGTGGTCGGAGGCGCGGATGAACCCGTACACCAGGGACACCATGCCGGTGGTGGCCGTGAACGCGCCCAGGAGGTCGAAGCGGCCGGGGTGCCGTTCGGACTCGTTGATGTAGAGCGGCGCCAGGAGGGCGATCGCGATGCCGATCGGCACGTTGACGAACAGCACCCACCGCCAGGACAGCCAGGAGGTCAGCATGCCGCCGAGCAGCAGCCCGACCGCGCCGCCCGCACCGGCCACGGCCGAGTAGACGCCGAACGCGCGGTTGCGCTCGGGCCCTTCCTTGAAGTTGGTCGCGATCAGCGCGAGCGCCGTCGGCGAGGCGATCGCGCCGCCCAGGCCCTGGAGCGACCGGGCCGCGAGCAGCCACGCGGCGTTCTGCGCGACGCCGCCGAGCAGTGAGGCGAAGGAGAAGACCAGCACGCCGACGATGAACACGCGCCGGCGCCCGAGGATGTCGCCGGTGCGCCCGCCGAGCAGCAGGAGCCCGCCGAACGTCAGGGTGTAGGCGTTGATCACCCACGACAGGTTGGTGGTGGAGAAGTTCAGCGCCCGCTGGATGTGCGGCAGCGCGATGTTCACGATCGTGATGTCGAGGACGACCATGAGCTGCGTGGCCGCGATGACGGTGAGCGCTATCCCCGGGTGCTGGCCGCGGCGGGCGGACGCCGGCGGAGCCGAGGCCAGGGCGTGGGAGGTGGCCATGGCAGGTCCCCCAATGGCTTTGGGAGCGAACGACGGGAGGGAACGGTTTCGTTCACTAAGACCGACAGTAGTCCCGGGCGCATTGGGAGCACAACGGGCATTACCGACGGTCGGCTGGTTCCGGACAATCAGTGAACCGAGGTGTGAACGGGATGAACAGGTGGAAGAGGTGGAAACCGTGCCGTGCTACCCGTTCTTGCGGAGATCCAGGTAGGGGAACAGGTCGAGGAAGGGTCTGGCGGTGACGCGGACGCTCCCGCCGAAGGGGTTGTCGAAGTCCCAGATCATGAACAGCAGGAAGGCGATCAGCGCGCTGAAACACCCGGCCAGCGCCAGCTCCCGCGGCGTGTGGCGGATCTGGAGGGCGAAGAGCATGCCGACGGTGATGGCGGCTCCCGCGATCAGCCCGATCCAGACCAGGCCGGGCATGGTGGCGCCGGCGTACTGACCGCGGGCGCTCCGGGCGTCGTCGGCGACGGTGATCCGGTCCAGGATGGGCAGGTAGGACTGCGCCTCCAGCTCGGTCGTGGGTGGCCTGGTGGCGACGTCGGCGCGGACCTGTTCGAGCAGCTGGGTGCCCTTGTCGGAGATCGTTCCGTGATCGCCCATGTACGTCCACTCGACCCGGACGACGTACGACACGTAGGCGTCCACGTCCGCCCTGATCTTGTCGCGGACCTCGGGCGGGTAGACCGCGGCCCGGTCCCCGACCTCGTGGAGCGCCTGGGCCTCGCGGAGCACGTCGTCCTCGGCGGCGACGCGCGCCTGCCAGACGCCGGCGATCGCCAGCCCGAGGACGATCGCGTAGACGATCCCGATCATCATCGTGATGTACTCGATGACGTCCGGAGTCTCGTCGTGTCTCGGCTCGGTGCTCTGGTGGCGCCGCAGGAGCACCACCGCCCCGGCGACGAGGCACGCTGCGGCCGCGGCGACGACCAGCGCCACCCATGGACCCATCGGAACTCCCTCTCACTGGCTGGCTTCTACGGTCGGCGGCCCGGTCCTTGCGACGCGGGCGTCGGGGTGTCCGGTGACGAGGCGTCATCGCCGGCCCTGCTCATGGCCGCCGCCTCGGCCGCGCCCCGGGCGCAGCGCCGCCGCCGCGAGGACCGCGGGCACGAGGATCAGCAGCATGGTGGCCGCCATCGGGACGTCCGGGTGGTGCGGAGGCGCGGTGGTCGGGCCGGCCGGCGGTGCGCGGAACGTGGGCGCCCGGGTGGGGGCCTGGGTCGGCCACGCCGGGCTCGGGCGGGGGGTGTCCGGTGCGACCGGACTGGCGGCCGCCGGCCCGGTGGGTTGGGGCGACGGCTGTGGTCCGGTGGCGGCCGGGTTGGCTGCGGCGGGGGCGGGCCCGGCGGCGGGGGCAGCGGCGGCCGGGGCCGGATTCTGCGCAGCCGGTGCCGGTGCCGGTGCCGGTGCGGGTGCGGGTGCCGCCGGCGGAGGTGGTGCCGGGGCTGGCGGTGGCGCGGAGGGCGGGGCCGGAACAGGTGACGGACTCGGAAGCGAGGGCGAAGGCGAGGGCGACGGCGAGGCGACGGGCGGGGGCGAGGTGGGCGTCTGCGTCGGCGTGGTGGAGGGGACTGGTGAGGCAGTCGGCGTGGGTGAGGGGCTGGGTGTCGGCGTGGGGGACGGGCTCGACGGCGGGGTGGCTGTCGGAGTGGGCGTCGGAGTGGGAGAGGGCGTCGGAGTAGGGGAAGGCGTGGGCGTGGGACTCGGGCACGGACGCAGGTGGTGATGATGGTGATGGTGGTGACCACCGTGGTGGTGGCCACCGCGCTCGTCATCGTCGCCGTCGCCGTCCAGGCGCCCGGCGCCGGCGCTGTCCGAAAGCGTCGGCGATGGCGTCGGCGTCGGCGCAGAGGTGGGGCACGGCCGGTGATGCTGGTGCGGAGGCCGGTGGTGGTCACGCTCCGGAGCGATGGTGACCTCGACCGGAGCGGTCCCGCCCACCCGGAGGCACACGCAGAAACCTGCCACCGGGCCCGCCGGATGCCCACCACCGTGGTGCCCGGCGCCCGCCGCGGGCGCCCCACCCACCAGCACGCCCACGGCCACCACGCTCGCGACCGCACCCGCCATACGCACCCACCGGCCGGGGCGGACGCGTTCTGTGCCTGCCGGCAGCAGCCGCTCGACCTCTGGGGACCGGGGAATGACCTCCACACCTCCCAGGGGTGACGGCACAGCGCGCGGCGGACTTCGATCGGGCGGCCCGACCGGGGACACGCGTGGCGCCCTCCGGCCGCCGTCAGGATCTCCCCGCGGTACTTCGTCAACCAACAGGCGCGCCGGGCACCTGCGGCCGTTCGGTCCAAGGGCGGACAGGTTCAGTCGCGGGGGGGGGGCGCCCGGCGTGGGCGCCCCCGGCAGCGCGCTGCCG
>NZ_JBHWGD010000074.1:8167-9851 GCF_042733235.1 Kitasatospora sp. NPDC059722 | reverse complement strand
ACACCCTCTCAGATGATTTTGTTTGTGTGGGGGTTTTGTTTTTATTTATACCGCGCGCGGCCGCGGGCGCGTGTTGCTCCCGGCGGCGCCCGACCCCGGGGGGCGCCCCCCCCGCGGGTGTCCGGTGGCTGGGCACGCACTCCCACCGCCTCGGCACACTCAGTAGGATCTTCGTGTTCCCCGGTCACCCGAGACGGTTCGCGGTGTGGCCGTTTCGTAGCAGGTCCATCTGGAGGAGAAACCCTCATGGCTCAGGTCACCCTCAAGGGCAACCCGGTTCAGGTCGCGGGCGAGCTGCCGCAGTCGGGCAGCCAGGCGCCCTCGTTCACCCTCGTCGGTGCCGGTCTCGTCGACGCGTCGCTGAAGGACTTCGCGGGCAAGCGCAAGGTCCTCAACATCTTCCCCAGCGTCGACACCCCGACCTGCGCGGCCTCCGTCCGCAAGTTCAACGCCGAGGCCAACGAGCTCAGCGACACCGTCGTGCTGTGCATCTCGGCCGACCTGCCGTTCGCGCAGGCCCGCTTCTGCGGCGCCGAGGGCCTGGAGAACGTCAAGACCCTCTCCACCTTCCGCAACCGCGACTTCCACGCCGCCTACGGCGTCGACATCGCCGCGGGCGCCATGGCCGGCCTGACCGCGCGCGCCGTCGTCGTGCTGGACGAGAACGACAACGTCCTGCACACCGAGCTCGTGGCGGAGATCGCCGACGAGCCGAACTACGACGCGGCCCTGTCGGCCCTGAAGTAAGGCGCCTCCCGCTCGGACCAGTGGGGGCAGCCGGTTTCCCCGGCCGCGCCCACCGGTTTCAGCTGACCACCGGTTTCAGCGGACCACCGGCTTCAGGGGCCCACCGGCTTCAGCGGCCCCTGGTTTCAGCCGCCCGCCGGGACCCGGAGGGTGCCGTAGCGCTGCATCCGCTGCCAGCGGAGGCGGGAGCCGGCCAGCGCGGTGAAGACCGACTGGATCACCACGAGGTACATCAGCTGCCGGTAGACGAACTGCTGCAGCGGCAGGCTCCACAGCGGTCCCAGCCGCTCCTTGTCGAGCCGGAACGCGTACGCGCCCATCAGCATCTGGACCAGCAGGAAGGCCGCCCACGTTCCGATGATCCGCACCGGGTCGAGGAAGACGACCCCGTACAGCGCGAAGACGTCGACGACGGGGGCGAGCAGGGGCAGCAGCACCTGGAACATCAGCAGGTAGAGCAGTCCGCGCCGGCCGAGCTTGCCCGCCTGTCCGCGCTGGACGAGGGCGCCGCGGTGCTTCCACATCGCCTGGAGCGTGCCGTAGCACCAGCGGTAGCGCTGACGCCACAGGGCGCCCAGGGAGGCGGGAGCCTCGGTCCAGGCCTTGGCGCGCTCCTCGTAGACCACCCGCCAGCCGGCACGGCAGAAGGCCATGGTGAGGTCGGTGTCCTCGGCGAGGGTCTCCTCGCCCACGCCGCCGACGGCCAGCAGGGCGGAGCGGCGGAAGGCGCCGACGGCACCCGGGACGGTGGGCATGCACTCGGCGAGGTCGAACAGGCGGCGGTCCAGGTTGAAGCCGACCACGTACTCGATGTGCTGCCAACGGCCGAGCAGGCCGCCGCGGTTGATCACCTTGGCGTTGCCGGAGACGGGGGGCGGCGGGGGGGCGGGGGCCCGCTGCGGGGGGGGGCGGCGGGGCGCGGCCGCGTGAGGCCGCG
>NZ_JBHWGD010000074.1:0-8157 GCF_042733235.1 Kitasatospora sp. NPDC059722 | reverse complement strand
GTCCTTGTTTATCCCCACCACGTAGTTTTTGTTCTCCAACCGGCCGCGCGGGGCGGGGGGTTTCATCACTTTGGCTTGGGCGGTTCGGGCGCGGCCGGCGGGGTGGCCGCACGGCTGGACGAGGTGGCGGACGGCGTCGGGCTCGAAGACCGTGTCGCCGTCGACCATCACCAGGAGCTCCGCGCGGGCGGCCGCGATGCCGGTGTTGAGCGCGGCGGGCTTGCCCGCGTTCTCCTGCCGGATCACGCGCGTGTAGGGGAGGCCGAGCGACTCGACGAGGTCGGCGGTGCCGTCGGTCGAGCCGTCGTCGACCACGATCAGCTCCACGGGGTGGTCGGAGGCGAGCAGCGAGCGCAGCGCGGCCTCGATCCCGGCGGACTCGTTGTACGCGGGCACGATGACGCTGACCGGTTCGGTGACGGGCGGTCCCCACGGGCGGCGGCGCAGCCGCCTGTGCCGGCGGGCGGCCACCAGGACGGCGACGGCCCGCAGCACGCTGATCGCGCCCGCCGCCCACAGCAGCCAGCCCAGGACGGTGAGCACCCAGTTCCCACTCCGGAGGATCCAGATCAGGGCGGTTCCCTGGAGACGGTCGGCGGTTCCGGCCTGGCGGACGGGGTCGGACAGGCCGACGGCCTGGCTGACGGTGGCGAAGCGCAGGCCGCGCGACGTGAGTTCGGGCAGCAGGGTCTTCAGGGCGGCCACGGTCTGCGAGCGGTCCCCGCCCGCGTCGTGCATCAGCATGACCTGCCCGGGGCCGCCCGGGCGGTCGTCGAGCGCCTTGAGGATCTGCGGGATTCCCGGCCGCTGCCAGTCCTCGCTGTCCTGGGTGGTGAGCACGGTCAGGTAGCCGGAGCGCCCGGCCTGCTGGACGGCGTCCCACTCGCGGTCGTCCAGGGCGTCCGCGCTGGAGGAGTACGGCGGCCGCAGGAGCGAGCTCGTCACCCCGGCGGATCCGGCGAGGGCGAGCTGGGTCTCGCGCAGTTCCAGCGAGCGGCGCCAGGCGGGGGCCGGGCCGAGGTCGGTGTGGGTGAAGGTGTGCACGCCGATCTGGTGGCCCTCGGCGACGATCCGCCGGATCAGGTCGGGATGGGCGGCGGCCTGGGTGCCGACCACGAAGAACGTCGCGTGCACCCCCTCCTTGCGCAGGACGTCGAGGATCTGCGGCGTCCACGTCGGGTCGGGGCCGTCGTCGAAGGTGAGGGCGACGGTGCCGGGCCCGGGCGCGGCGCTGCGCGGCTGCGGGCCCGCGGTGTCGATCACCGGACCGCCGTCGCGGACGGCTGCCGGGACCGCGTCCGCGGCCGTGGGCGTGGCGGCCTGGTCGGGGCGGTCGTCGAAGCTGTGCTGGGTGTAGCCCTGGAGCGCGAGGGCGCCGGTGAGCGTCAGCAGCAGGGCGGTCAGCAGGAGCCAGTGGGTGCGCAGCGGGCGCTGGCGGACCACGCCGCGCCGGCCTCGGCGGGCGGACGCGCGGGTGGGGGCGGGTGTTCTCCGGCGGCGGGCGGTGCTCATCGTGCGGCTCTCGGTGGGTGGGTGGAGGTCACTGCTTGTTGGGGTGGCCGTTCGGGTTCCCCGGCGGGGCGCTGGGGCGGCCGTGCCCGGGGGTGGGGCTCGGGTGCTCCGACGGCGTGGCGGTCGGGGCCGGCGCCGTGGTGGCCGTGGGGCCGGCGGGCGCGCTCGGTGCCGCAGGGCTGGTGGCCGACGGGTGCTGGACGCTGACCGGGGTGACGGCCCGCGGGTGGGTGGGCGCCGCGCTCGGGTGCTCGCTGGGTGCGGCCGCGGCCACCGGCCCGGCGGTGGGCGCGTCGGACGGCGCGGCCGTCGGGTCCGGCGCGCTCGGTGCCGGCGGCTGGGGGAGCGGCAGGAACGGCGCGTTCACCGTCGGGCCGCCGAGCAGCGCGCTCGCCAGCAGGGCCAGGTACCCGCCGGCCGGTACGGCCAGTGCCACCCCGAGGCGGCGGATCCTGCGCTGGCGGCGGCCGGAGGAGTCCACGAACACGGGCGGGGGCGGCGGCTCGGCGTCGGAGACGGCGGGCAGTTCGACGGTGGCCTCGCCCGCTCCGTCCCCGGTGAACGGGACGTGTTCGGCGGTCGGCCACGGTTCGTACGGTGTGACGGGCACGGTGTCGGGTCCAGGTCTTCTCGGTCCACAGGGCTGTCAGGGCCGCACCTACGGGTCACGGGTGAGCCGACGGTGCACTGGTCGTGATCTGTTCAGCGCCGGGAGCCGGAGTTCCGTCACACCCTCCCCGCCGGATTCCGCCTTGACGCCCGGGCTCGGCCGGGAACCGGGACGGAACCGGGGTTCGTGCCGGTTCAGCGATCCGTCGGAGCGCTCCCCGCGGCCGTCGCGCGGTGCTTGATGTTGACGGCCGACGCCTGGGCGATCGCCACGGGGTTCAGGAAGCGCATCGGGCCGATCAGGCGGGATCCGAACCGGTGCATGTGCCGCGCCAGCGATCCGTCGCGCGCCGCCGCCGAGAACATCAGCCGCTCCAGCGGGTTGAACGGGCGGGCCTTGGCGAAGTCGGCGGCTAGGAACTGGTGGCCGCGCATCCGGCGCTGGTGCGTGCGGGCGTACGCCGCCAGCGCCCGGTCGAGGTCGCCGCGCCCGGCGGCGGCCGGGGCCACGGCCTCCGTCAGCCACGTCGCGGACTCCAGCGCCCATCCGCAGCCCACGCCCCACAGCGGGTCGCTGGTCAAGGCGGCGTCGCCGATGAACGCGATGCCCGGTGCGGCCGGCGTGCGGTCGACCAGCGGGTAGTCGAGCACGCCGATGATCTTCGAGACGCGCTCGGCGGAGTCGATGGGCGGCGCCTCGGGCAGGGCGCGGACGAAGGCGGTGAAGCTGCCCTCCAGGTCCTTGCGGAAGCCCGGCAGCCGCTTCTTGTCCGGGACGACCGCGACGACCGTGACCCCGTCGTCGTTGGGGAACGCGTAC
The DNA here is from genome assembly GCF_042733235.1 of Kitasatospora sp. NPDC059722. Lineage (NCBI taxonomy): Bacteria > Bacillati > Actinomycetota > Actinomycetes > Kitasatosporales > Streptomycetaceae > Kitasatospora > Kitasatospora sp. NPDC059722. Next base: position 5,216 of record NZ_JBHWGD010000074.1, on the reverse strand, counting down.
GCCATGTCGGGTTCGAGGAACCAGGTGTGGGCGATCCCGCCGGGCAGCGGAAGGCCGCGGAAGTGCGCGAAGTACGCGAACCGCGTGTTCTCGTGCAGCCGCGCGGGCACCCCGGCGTGCTTCGCCACGGCCGAGTCCTTGCCGTCGGCGCCGACCACCAGGCGGGCCCGGAGCTCACGTTCGCCCTGCGGCGTCGAGGCGCGCACCCCCACCGTCCGTCCGCCCTCCTGGATCAGCCCGGTCACCTGGTGGCCGAGGAGCAGATCCACGCCGGGGGTCTGCCCCGCGCGGGACCTGATGATCGGGTCGAGGGTGCTGCGCCGCACGTTGTACCCGTACGGCAGCTCGGGGCCCGGTGCGGCGCCCGGTTCGATCCAGCCCCAGCGGGTGTACCAGCGGGCCTCGTTGCGGACGGCCCCCGCCTCCTCCAGGGCGGGAATGAGGCCGAGCTCGTCCAGCACCGGGTAGGCGTTGGCCGTGAGGGAGTGGGTGCACAGGACCTTGTACGCCCCGGGGTCCGAGCGGCGTTCCAGCAGGGCGACACGGACTCCGCGCCGGGCGAGCAGGATCGCCGCGGCGCTGCCGGCGAGGCCGGCTCCGCTGATGACGACGTCGTAGTCGTGTTCCGTGTCGTGTTCCGTGCTTCCGGCTCCGGTCATCTGCTGATGTCCCCCTTCGGAGTGGCGCTGTTCGTGGCGGTGGTGCAGTGCCACTGCTCCCAGGAACGTGAATCGCTGTCAAGTCCCTTTGACCGGAACGCTTCAGGAATCCTCCCGGCGGCGCGTCCGGTGGGCCGCGATGAGGTCGGCGTAGGTGCGGCCGCTGGTCTTCACGGTCCGCCGCTGGCTCGGGTAGTCGACGTGAACCAGGCCGAACCGCTTGTCGTAGCCGTACGCCCACTCGAAGTTGTCGAGCAGCGACCAGGCGAAGTACCCGGCCGGTGCCGCTCCCCGGGCGGCGGCGCGGGCGCAGGCCGCGAGGTGGTCCCGGAGGTAGGCGGTGCGCTCGGGGTCGTGCACGCTGCCGTCGGGGGCGACGGTGTCGGGGTAGGCGGAGCCGTTCTCGGTGACGTAGATCCGCCGGACGCCGTAGTCGTGGGTCAGCCGCAGCAGCAGCTGTTCGAGGCCGGAGGCGTGGACCTCCCAGGGCATGGCCGTGTGGCGGGGGTTGGGGCCGGGCAGCTGGCGGAAGCGGGGGGCGGGGCCGTGCGGGTCGTCGGCGACGACCTGGCGGAAGTAGTAGTTGAGGCCGAGCCAGTCGAGGGGCGCGGCGATCAGCTCCAGGTCCCCGGGGCGGACGGGCAGGTCGACGCCGTACTCGGCCCGCATGTCCGCCGGGTAGCCGCGGCCGAGGACGGGGTCGAGCCACCAGCGGTTGACGTGGCCGTCGGCGCGGGCGGCGGCGGCCCGGTCGGCCGCGGAGCGGGTGGCGGGCTCGATCGGGCTGAGGTTGTTGACGATGCCGATCTGCGCGCCGGGCACGGCCGAGCGCAGGGCCGCCAGGGCCAGGCCGTGGCCCAGGTGCAGGTGGTAGGAGGCGCGGACGGCGGCGGTGAGGTCGGTGAGACCGGGCGCCATGGTGCCGTCCAGGTGGCCGATCCAGGCGGAGCAGAGGGGTTCGTTGAGGGTGGCCCAGTGGGTGACGCGGTCACCGAGGCGTGCGCCGACCACCGCCGCGTACTCGGCGAAGCGCTCGGCGGTGGAGCGGGCCGGCCAGCCCCCGCGGTCCTGCTGGGCCTGGGGCAGGTCCCAGTGGTAGAGCGTCGGGAACGGGACGATGCCGGCGTCGAGGAGGGCGTCGACGAGGCGGTCGTAGAAGTCCAGCCCGGCCTGGTTGACCGTGCCGTCCGCCAGCGGCACGACGCGCGGCCAGGCGATGGAGAACCGGTAGGCGTCCAGGCCCAGGCGGTGCATCAGGGCGACGTCCTGCGGCCAGCGGCGGTAGTGGTCGCAGGCGGTGTCACCGGTGTCGCCGGCGGCGATCCTGCCGGGGGTGTGCGAGAAGGTGTCCCAGATGGACGGTGCGCGTCCGTCCGCGTCCACCGAGCCCTCGATCTGGTAGGCGGCGGTGGCGGCACCGAACAGGAAGTCGGCGGGCAGGTCGCTGAGGTCGGTCACGGGTGTGCCTTTCGGCGAGGGGGTGTCCGGCGGGCCGGAGGTGTGGTCATTTGACGGCGCCGGCGGTCAGGCCGGTGACCAGGAAGCGCTGGAGCAGCAGGAATCCGGCGACGACGGGCACGCTCACCACCAGGGAGGCGGCCATCACCTGGTTCCAGTAGACGTCGCTGAGGGTCGCGTAGCCCTGGAGGCCGACGGCCAGCGTGCGGGTCTCGTCGTCGGTGAGCACCGAGGCGAAGAGCACCTCGCCCCACGCCGTCATGAAGGCGTACACGGCGACGGCCACGATGCCGGGGAGCGCGGCCGGGACGACGACCCGCACCAGCGCCCGCACCGGCCCGCACCCGTCGACCAGGGCGGCCTCGTCCAGGTCGCGGGGGATGGAGTCGAAGTACCCGGCCAGCATCCAGATCGAGAACGGCAGCGAGAAGGTGAGGTAGGTGAGGATCAGCCCGCCGCGGCTGCCGTACAGGGCGATCCCGGTCGCGTTGCCGAGGTTCACGAAGATCAGGAACAGCGGCAGCAGGAACAGGATGCCCGGGAACATCTGGGTGGACAGCACCGTGACGGTGAACAGGCGGCGGCCGCGGAAGCGGTGGCGGCTGACCGCGTACCCGGCGAGGATCGCGACCAGGACCGAGCAGACGGTCGAACCACCCGCGACGATCAGCGAGTTGACGAGGTACCGGCCGAGCGGCACGGTGCGCCAGATGTCCGCGTACGGCCGGAGCGTCACGGTGCTGGGGATCCAGCGGAACGGGCCCTGCACGTCCTGGAGGGGTTTGAGCGAGCTGGAGACCATCACCAGGACCGGCGTGGCCGCGAAGACCGCCAGCGCGGCGAGCAGCACCCGGCGCAGCCACCGGAAGGACGCGGGCGCCCCGATCATCGCGCGCTCCTTCGGCGTGCGGTGAGCAGCAGGTACGTGGCCGTCACCAGCAGCAGGAAGAGCAGCAGGAGCACCGACATGGCGGAGCCCGCGCCGAAGTTCCAGGTGACGAACGAGGACTGGTAGACGTGCACGGAGACGAGGTCGGCGGCCTCGGGGGCGGACCGGCCGAACAGCAGGTAGGGCGTGTTGAAGTCGTTGAACGTCCACAGGAACAGCACGAGCACCAGGACGCGGTTGACCGGGCGCAGCGACGGCAGGGTGATCCGGCGGATCTGCTGCCGGATGCCGGCGCCGTCCAGGGCGGCCGCCTCGTACAGCTCGCGCGGGATGTTCTGGAGGCCGGCGGTGACGGTCAGGAACGCGAACGGCCAGCTGCGCCAGACGGCGACGGTGACCAGGGCGGCGAAGCTGTTGCCGCCGAGCAGCCAGAAGGGCTTGTCGTCGACGAGGTGGAGCTGGTCGTGGAGGACGTGGTTGAGCAGGCCGGTGTCGCGCTGGAACACGAACGACCAGGTGATGACGGCCGCGTACACCGGCAGCGCGTAGGGGAGCAGGAACAGGGCGCGCAGGAGTCCGCGGCCCCGGAAGGCGTCCTGGAGCAGGATCGCGGCGGTGGTGCCGATCAGCCAGGACAGGCCGACGGTCAGGACGGTGAAGGCGCAGGTGATTCCGAAGGAGTGGAGCAGCGCACGGCCGACGGGCGCGTTGATGTCGACGGTCGTGCGGTAGTTGGCGAGGCCGGTCCAGGGGGCGGCGGACCAGTCGCGGATGGTGAACTGCGTGAGCTGCTTGAGGCTCATCGCCGCGCCGACGACCATCGGCGTGAGGTGGACGAGCAGTTCGAGGAGCAGGGCGGGCAGGAGGAGGACGTAGGGCAGGGCGGCGCGGCGGCGGGCGCTGCGGTCGGGCGGGGCCGGACGGGCCGGTGGCGTGGTGGTCACGTCAGTGGGCCGGCATCTGCTGCTGGGCCTTGGCCAGTTCGGCCCTGACCGTGTCGTCGGTGGGGGGTTTGCCCGCGGCGGCGGCGCCCATGAGGTTCTTCACGGCGGTGCCGACCAGGGTCTCGAACTGGCTCTCGTCCGGGACCTGGGGGAGTGGGGCAGCGCTGGTCCTGAGCACGTCGGAGAGGGTCTTGAGCTCGGGGGTGGCGAAGGCCGGGTCGTTCTGGGCGTCCTTGACCGGCGGGATGGAGCCGTAGGCCCGGTTGAGCCGGATCTGTTCGTCCGTGCCGGTCATGAACGTCACGAACTTCAGCGCGCCGTCGGTGTTGTGGCTGCTGCGGAGGACGGCGAGGTTGATGCCGGCGGCCATGGAGGCGGTGGCGCGGTCCCCGGTGGCGCCGGCGGGCGCGGGCAGCGGGGCGACGGCGTAGTCCTCGGGTTTCATGCCGTGCGAGGCGAGGTTCGCGCCGGCGGACTGCCACATCAGCATCGCGGCCTTGCCGGTGGCGAAGTCGGTCACGGACTGGTTGTTGGCGTACTCGGCGTTGCCGGGCGCGGCGATCCGGTCGGTACCGAGCAGCCCCACGTACCGTTTGACGGCGGCCACGGTCCCGGGGCCGTCGAAGGTCGGCTTTCCGGTGGCGTCGAAGAAGTCGGCGCCCTGCTGCTTGGCGAGGGTGAAGGCGTGGTGGACGTCCTCGGTGGGGCTGCCGCCTTCGAGGGCGAGGCCGTGGCGGTCGCCGGCGGTGAGCCGGTGCCCGTCGGCGATCAGTTCCTCCCACGTCGTCGGGGGGTGGTCGATCCCGGCTTCGGCGAACAGCTTCTTGTTCCAGTACAGGCCGTAGGCCATGGAGTAGAGCGGGAGGGCGGCGGGGTCCTTGCCCGCGGCTCCGGTGGAGGCGAGGGCGGAGGGCAGGAAGCGGTCCTTGCCGCCCGTCTTCTCCAGCGCGGAGGCGTCGAAGGGCAGCAGGGCGCCGGTGGCCTGGAGCGAGGCGGACCAGGTGTTGCCGATGTTGAGGACGTCCGGCCCCTGGCCGGAGGTGGTCGCCGTGAGGATGCGGTTGAGCAGGTCCGACCACGGGACGACTTCGAGCTTCACCTTGATCCCGGTCTGCTGCTCGAACCTCTTCAGCTCCGGCTCCAGCACCTGGCGGTCGTTGTCCAGGCTGGTGCCCTGGTTGGACGCCCAGTAGGTGAGGGCGGCGGGGCCGGTGTCCGCGCCCTCGCCCCCTCCGCAGGCGCTGGCGGCGAGTGCCAGGACGGCGG
>NZ_JBHWGD010000073.1:19848-40514 GCF_042733235.1 Kitasatospora sp. NPDC059722 | reverse complement strand
GCCCGGTTACATTCCGAACCCGGAAGCTAAGCCTCACAGCGCCGATGGTACTGCAGGGGGGACCCTGTGGGAGAGTAGGACGCCGCCGAACAATTTTTCTGAAAAGCCCCTGATCCATTCGGATCAGGGGCTTTTCGCATTTTCGCTCGCGTTTCCGGTCGGTCCCGGGGATCCCCTCGTGGTGCAGCCACCTGCAGGTGGTGCTAGGTCCACCCCGGAATTGGGGTGTCATGGCCAGTGTCGGTGGCGTCCGCTTCGTGAACACTGATGGTGGACGATCGAGACCGGCATCAGGAGCTTCCGTGACAACAACGAGTCGAACGAGCGGCGCGGGTGTGCGCGTTCAGGCGCAGGCGGCCCTGGAGTCGGGTGGCCAGGGGCTGGCTCGGCTGGGCCTCCTGGTGCTGGGTGCGGTGCCGGGGTTCGCCCTGCCCGTGCTGGCGGCCGTGCTGGCCGGCGTCGTGACGGCCCAGGTGATGGCGTACTACTACCCGGTTGCGCTGTTCGCCCTGGTGGCCGCGGCCCTCGCCGGCGGTACGGTGGCCGCGCTCTTCGTCCGCCCCACGGCGAACCGCACGCGCAGGCAGCTGGAGCGGTGGCACGGCATACGTCTGCCGGCCGTCTACGAGCCGATGCCGGCGCTGGAGCCGGACGAGCGCGGGCACTGGTGGACGGGCTACTCGTACCACCGCTCCCGGACGGTCGCGAAGTACGCGCAGCTGCTGCACTGGGGCTTCCGGGACCGGACCACCCGCGGCGAGATGGCCTGGCTGGTGGTGAATCCGCTGGCGGTACTGGCCCTGGCGGGTCCGCTGGCCGGTCTCATCCTCTTCAGTACGGCCTATGTGATCTCGGGTCCGAGGTCCTACGAGGGCATCGGGTTGGTGCGTCCGGTCCAGCTGTCGCTGGTGGTGAACTTCGGGCTCGGGCTGGGCATGGTGGCGCTCGCGGTGCTGCTGGCGCCGTTCGCGGTGCGCCTCCACGCCGAGCTGGCGCGGCGGGTGCTGGACCAGGACGGCCGGGCCACGCACGCCCAGCTGACCAAGCGGGTGGCCGAGTTGACCGAGACCCGGGCGGACGCGGTCGGCGACCAGGCGGCCGAGCTGCGGCGGATCGAGCGGGACCTGCACGACGGCGCGCAGGCGCGGCTGGTCGCGATCGGGATGACGCTCGGCACCATCGAGCACCTGATGGACACGGACCCGACGGCCGCCCGCGAGCTGCTGTCGGAGGCACGGCAGTCCTCGGCCCGGGCGCTGCAGGAGCTGCGGGACCTCGTCCGCGGCATCCATCCGCCGGTCCTCGCCGAGCGCGGACTGGGCGACGCCGTCCGGGCGTTGGCGCTGGACAGCGCGCTGCCGACGGAGGTGTGCGTGAGCGTGCCGGACCGGCTGCCCGCCCCGGTGGAGGCCGCCGCCTACTTCAGCATCTGCGAGCTGCTGGCCAACGCGGCCAAGCACTCGCACGCGGAGCAGGTCTGGGTGGACATCCTCTACCGGGCCGGCTCGCTGCGGGTCACGGTGACGGACGACGGGGTCGGCGTGGCGGAGCCGGCGAAGGGGACGGGCCTGCGCGGCATCGAACGTCGATTGGGTACCTTCGACGGTGTCCTCGCCATCGACAGTACGTCCGGCGGTCCGACCACCATCACCTTGGAGCTGCCGTGCGAGTTGTCCTCGCCGAGGACCTCTACCTCCTTCGCGAAGGTCTGATCCGGCTGCTGGAAGCGCACGGCTTCACCATCGCCGCCGCCGTCGAGACCGGGCCCGAGCTCCTGGAGGCGTTGCTGACGCACCGGCCGGACGTGGCCGTGGTCGACGTCCGGCTGCCTCCGACGCTGACGGACGAGGGCTTGCAGGCGGCGCTCCAGGCCCGCCGGGAGATCACGGGACTCCCGGTCCTGGTGCTGTCGCAGCACGTCCAGCAGCTGTACGCGAGGGAGCTGTTGGCCGACGGCACGGGCGGGATCGGGTACCTCCTGAAGGACCGGGTCTTCAACGCCGACCAGTTCATCGACGCGGTCCGCCGGGTGGCGGCCGGCGGCACGGCGATGGACCCGGACGTCATCGCGAAGCTGATGCAGACCACGGCCCGTCGTCCGGGGCCGCTGCTGCGGCTGTCGCCGCGCGAGCGCGAGGTGCTGGAGCTGATGGCGGAGGGCTGTTCGAACTCGGCCATCGCCGCCCGGCTGACGGTGAGCGACGGCGCGGTGGCCAAGCACATCGCCAACATCTTCACCAAGCTCGAACTCGCCCCGGACGAGGACGCCAACCGCCGCGTCCTCGCGGTCCTGGCCTACCTCAACGGCACCGCCGGGCGGACGGCCTGACGCTCCGCCCGGTCCCGGGGCGGTCCGGGCGCGCCCTCCCCTGTGACGCTCCGGCCTGTGGAAACGCTGAAACGCGCGTACGAGTAAACTCCGGTGGGCCGAGCCCCGGAGGTAGGTCAGCCGTCCGGCGCCCCCCGTCCAGCGGGAACCGGCAGCGAGGCAGCGCACGGCAGCAGCCGAAATCCAGGGGTTGATAGACGTCATGGCACGCCCAACGCTCACCAAGGCCCACCGGGGCCTGCTCGGCATCGTCGCGGCCGGGGCCTGCATCATCTCGGGCATCGGCTTCGCGGGGTCGTACAACGCGGTGCGGGAACTGGCCTCCGAGAAGGGCTTCGGTGCCTTCTCCTACGCCTTCCCGATCGGCGTCGACGCCGGCATCGTCGTCCTCCTGGCGCTCGACCTGGTCCTGACCTGGCTGCGGATACCCTTCCCGCTGCTGCGGCAGACCGCCTGGGTGCTGACCGTCGCGACCATCGCCTTCAACGCCGCCGCCTCGTGGGGCGATCCGCTCGGCATGGGGATGCACGCCGTCATCCCGGTGCTGTTCGTCGTGGTCGTCGAGGCCTCCCGGCACGCGGTGGGCCGGATCGCGGCGATCACCGCGGACCGGCACATGGAGTCGGTGCGGATGATGCGCTGGCTGCTCTCCCCGGTGCCGACCTTCCGGCTCTGGCGGCGGATGAAGCTGTGGGAGCTGCGCTCGTACGACGAGGTCGTCCGGCTGGAGCAGAACCGGCTGGTCTACCGGGCGCAGCTGCGCTTCCGGTACGGGCGCGGCTGGCGCCGGTCGGCTCCGATCCAGGCGCTCCTGCCGCTGAAGCTCGCCAAGTACGGCGTGCCGCTGGACCCGTCGCTGCTCGACCGGCTGGACGACGAGGCCCGCGAACGTGAGGCGAAGGAGGCCCTGGAGCTCCAGCCGCAGGAGCAGCGCGCCGCCGCGGCCATCGCCCCGGCCGGTCCGGAGGTTCCTCTGCAGCCCCAGCCCCAGCCGCAGCAGCGCCAGGCCCAGCCGCATCCGTCTCAGCAGGTCCAGCAGGTCCAGCAGGTCCAGCAGGTCCAGCAGGCCCAGCAGGCCCAGCAGGCCCAGCAGGTCCAGCAGATTCAACAGCCCGGTCCCGAGGCTCAGCCGCAGCTCCAAGCTCAGCCGCAGGAGGTCCCGGCGGCCGTCCCGCCGATGTCGGCCGAGGTGGCCGCGCCGATGCTCGCCAAGCTGGCCGCCGTCCGTCTGCGCGCGGCCCAGGAGCCGGAGGGCACGGAGGAGGTGGCCCCGCAGCCGCTGCGCGAGGAGCTCAACGTGTGGACGGCACGGCCGGTCCGCACCACCGGCGGCCACCAGGCCGACGCCAGCCCGGGCAGCCGCGTGCCCGGCCAGGCCTCCCCGTGGTTCAAGCCCCCGCGCCCGCTGGACGAGGAGTCGGCGCCCGGGGCCGCGCCGAAGCCCCAGGCCCAGGCCGGGACCCAGCACCCGGTGCAGCAGGGGCAGGACCCCGCACCCGCCCAGGAGCCCGTACAAGCCGAGCCCGTACTAGCCGAACTCGTCCAGGCCGCGCCCGCCGTGCGCGCCGAGGAGCGGGCCCCCGTCGAGGCCGCCGGCCCGCGTCCCGCTCCGGCCCGGCTCGACCCGGAGCTGGCCTTCGAGGCGCTGGTCTCGTACATCGACACCTTCGAGCACCACCCCGACCCGCAGCGCCTCGCCGACTGGCTGACCACGGAGTACGGCCTGACCGGCAACCGCCCGGACGGCTCGGTGCACCCCAAGGACGTCGCCGAGCTCTACCCGCAGCTGCGCGACCGCTACCAGGCCGCCGGGAGGGACTGACCGGGTGATCCGCGGCCGGACACCGCCGCGACCCCGCGTCCACCGCTCGGTCGGCCATTGACGCCCGACCCGGCCGGAGTTACCTTCGCCTCAACAATCTGTTGAAGCGCTGGTTCGGCACGGAGGAGTACGGATGTCGCAGGTCGAGGTCGACGGTAACGGGTCGACGAGCGGGGCCTCCTTCTCCGCCGCCGCCCTCGACGCCGTGGAGGCGCTGCTGGCCCCGGTCGACGCCGACCTGGCGCGCCGCTACCCGGGCGACTCCGGGACCAGGCAGCCGGTGCACACCGTCTACGTCCCGGCCGACGCCTTCGCCGCCGACACCGTCCGCTCGTGGGGCCGCCAGGCCCTCGAAGCGTTCGACACCCACGCCGGCACCCCGGCCGAGCTCGCCCGCGCCCTCGGCGTCGCCGACGGTGCCCTGCTCGCCGACGTGCACGCCCGCGTCCGCGCCAAGCTGGAGCGCGAGCCGATCGAGGACCTGCGGATCGACTTCGAGGACGGCTACGGCCCCCGCCCGGACGCCGAGGAGGACGCCGCCGCCGTCCGCGCCGCCGAACTCGTCGCGGCCGCCGTGGCGGACGGCAGCGCCCCGCCGTACATCGGCATCCGGATCAAGTGCATGGAGGCGCCGGTCCGCGCGCGCGGCATCCGCACCCTGGAGCTGTTCCTGGCCACCCTGCTCGCCGGGGGCGGGCTCCCGGTCGGCCTGGTCCTCACCCTGCCGAAGGTGACCTACGCCGCGCAGGTGACCGCGCTGGTGCGGCTGCTGGAGGACTTCGAGCGGCGCGCCGGGCTGCCGGCCGGCCGGATCGGCTTCGAGATCCAGATCGAGACCACCCAGGCGATCCTCGGCCCGGACGGCCGGGCCACCGTCGCCCTGATGATCGAGGCCGCCGAGGGCCGCGCCACCGGCCTGCACTACGGCACGTTCGACTACAGCGCCTCCTGCGGCGTCAGCGCGGCCTACCAGAGCATGGACCACCCGGTGGCCGACCACGCCAAGGCCGTCATGCAGGTGGCCGCGGCCGGCACCGGGGTCCGGCTCTCCGACGGCTCGACCAACGTCATCCCGACCGGCTCCACCGAGCAGGTCCACGCCGCCTGGAAGCTCCACCACGGCCTCGTCCGCCGCTCGCTGGCCCGCGCGTACTACCAGGGCTGGGACATGCACCCGGCGCACCTGCCGACCCGGTACGCCGCCGTGTACGCCTTCTACCGGGAGGGCCTGGAGGCCGCCTCCGCGCGGCTCGCCGCCTACGTCGCGAAGGCGGGCGGCGACGTGATGGACGAGCCGGCCACCGCCCGCGCGCTCAGCGGCTACGTGCTGCGCGGCCTGGACTGCGGTGCGGTCGACCCGGCCGAGGTCACCGCCCTGACCGGCCTGGACCGCGCCCAGCTGGACGCCCTCGCCGGCCGCTGACCGCCGCCCGTCCGATCCCCGCGGCCGACTAGGCTGACGGTGCCGCCCCGCACGCCGGGGGCGTGCGCCGCCAGCCTTCGCCGTCTTCCGGGAGAACCACCGCGCCATGTCCGCCACGCCGGAGCCGACCCCCAGGCCGTACCTCACCATCCGGCAGGCCGGCAGCCACGAGATCGAGATCAAGAAGTCCCGGTTCATCTGCCACCTCGCCCGGGTCACCGACGAGGAGCAGGCGCAGGCGTACATCGCGGGCGTCCGCAAGCAGTACTGGGACGCGCGGCACAACTGCACCGCCTTCGTGGTCGGCGACGAGCAGCGCCGCGAGCGCTCCAGCGACGACGGCGAGCCGGGCGGCACGGCCGGCGTGCCGATGCTGGAGGTGCTGCGCCGCCGCGGGCTGACCGACACGGTGGCCGTGGTGACCAGGTACTTCGGGGGGATCAAGCTCGGCGCGGGCGGGCTCGTCCGGGCGTACGGGAACGCGGTGTCGGAGGCGGTGGACGCGGTCGGGCTGCTGGAGCGGCGGCCGGTGGCACTGCTGGCCGTGACGGCGGACCACGTGCGGGCCGGGCGGGTGGAGAACGACCTGCGGGCGGCCGGGTACACCGTGAGCGACCTCGCCTACGAGGCGGCGGGGGTGCGGATCGAGGTCGGCGTGCCGGAGCCGGAGGTGCGGGCCTTCCACACCTGGCTGGCCGAGGCGACCGGCGGTACCGCGGTGGCGGTCGCGGCCGGCCGCACGTACGTCGAGGTGCCGGTCTAGCCCCTGCGGCGCTGCGCCCGCTGCCGCCCCCGCCCCGCCGCAGGCCCCTGCGGCCTTCCGCGACGCCCCGAGGCCTTCCGCCGCCACGCACGGGCGCAGTCGGCCAACGTAGCCCATGGGGACGCGCCACGCCGGTCTTGCCTTGAACAGATTCACTCGAACGTATTCACGTGGCCCGGAGTTGGAACTTCCGCTCCGGGCCATGGCGTTTCCTGGGCAAGGATCCGGCCGAACCGGACGAAAACCATCGATGGAGGACACCAGACCCCACCACCGCACCACGGAGGTATGCGCATGACCTCGGATCGCTCCCCGTCGCCCGCCCGAGCCGACCTACCCGGCCCCAGGGGCCCCGCGACGCCCTACCGGATGACCGTCACCACGACGCTCCCGCACGCCGACGCCGTCTCGCTGGCCGACCAGCAGCTGGCCGACTGGCTGAAGCGGGAAGGCTGCGAGGACCCCCCGCCCGCAGCGAGCCCGCTCGAAGCGAGCCCGTACGCCGTGGACCCCCCCGTCACGGGCCCCTCCACCGCGGATAGCCCCGCGGGCCCGCAGGTCGAGCGCCTCCGCCTGGGCGACCGCGTCCTGCTCGACCGCGACCACGGCCCGCTGCGCGGCGGCCCCGCCACCGGCCACTACTCGCGCCGCCGCCTGCGCACCCCGGCCCCCCACGGGACGCAGCAGCTCACCCTGACCATCGCGACGGCCGCCGCGGGCCCGACCTGGGTCCGGCTGGAGGCCGAGACGCACACCACCGGCAGCGGCCTGCGGACGCCGTGCCGGGTGCCGGTGCCCGAGCTCGCCCGCAGCCTGCTGCCGCTGCTGGACGCCACCGACGGTCCGGCCGCCGTCCAGCTCGCGCCCCGGGTGATCACCGCCGCCGAGGTCGACGACCTGATCGACGAGCTGTGCGACCCGGAGCGCCGGCTGCCCACGGTCGTCGCCAGCGTCCCGGTCAACGTCCCGGTCGACGGGTGGACGGAGTCCGTCGTCCGTCCGCTCTGCCAGCAGCTGCCCGGCCTCGCCACGGCCTACGTCCTGGATCCGGGGGCGCGCACCGGGTTCAACGTCGCGCTGGAGTACCACACCGTCTACGGCGGCGCCGTCCGCACCTACCTGCCCGAGGTCGACCCGGCCTCCCGGTACGACGGCGCCCGGCACCCGGTGCTCGCCCGGGGCCGAATAGAGCAGGACGTCCGCCGCGCCGCCGGCCTGCTCGCCCGGGAGCCGCGCCGGCTCGCCGCCGAACTGCCGCTGCCGCCCGTGCTCGCGGCCGTCCCGGTGCTGCGGATCCCCCCGTCGCAGCCCCGCCCGGACGCCGCGTCCTGCGCCGATCCGGCCGCCGCCCGCGCCGAGCTGGCCGCGCTCGCCCGCGAGGAGCAGCAGGATCGCGCCGAACAGCAGGCCAGGGCGGACGAGTTGGAGCGCGTGCGGCGCACGCTGCGTCGCGCACGCCGCACCCGGCCGGGCCGGGCGCACGCCGCACCCGGCCGCCTCTGCGCTCCGTCCACCGCTCCGGTCGTCGGCCCGGTCGTCGGCACGCTCGCAGGCCCGTTCGTCGGCGCGCCCGGGGTCCCGCGCACCGCGGCCCTGCCGGATCCGGTCGCGGGGCCGGACGACAACCCGGAGACCTTCACCGAACTCCTGTCCCGGCTGGGCGAGTTCCCGCTGCTCACCTTCACCGGGGACCAGAAGTCCGCGCTCGCCCTGGACGAGCTCCAGTGCGCCGGTGCCGGCTGGGCCCGCCTCGCCTGGGACGGGCTGACGGCCCTCCAGGAGTACGCCGAGGCGGCCGTCCGCGGCGAGGCCGGCGGCGACTTCAAGCAGTGGTGCGAGCACACACCGGACGGCTGCCACCGCTTCCCGCCCCGCAAGGCGGTCCGCGGCGAGTCCCGGACGGTGCACAGCCACACCAAGTGGAAGCGCGAGCGGATGCTGCCGGTGCCGGAGTGCGTCGACGCCTCCCGGCGCGCGTTCATGGGCGCGCACCTGCGGATCGGCGGCGGGCGCACCGCACCCCGGCTGCACTACCTCGACGACTGTTCGGGCAGTGGCCGGATCTATGTCGGCTACATCGGCCTCCACCTGACCAACACCCGGACCAACTGAGAGGCTTGGCTGACCACCCGCGCCCGTTCGGTGGACAATGTCCGCAGGGGCGGGCCGCGGGGTCGCCGGTCGCCCCGCGCAGGCGCCGACGAGCATGGGGGAACGACGACCGATGCAGTACTCAGCAGACGGCCAGTCCGAAGGCGCCGCCACCACCCGGTTCCCCCAGCCGGGTTTCCTCGCCTCGGTCTTCCGCGACCTCGGCGTGGACCCGGGCTCCGACCCGACCGCGCCCGGGGAACCGGCCGGGCCCGCCGACGGCGACGGCGCGACCGGCACCGCCGGCAGCAGCACCGGCACCACCGGCGGCCGGCAGACTCCCGGTGACGGCCCGTCCGCCGACGAGGAGTCGGTCGCCGCCCACGGCCGCGCCGCCGCCCTCACCCACCACCGCACCCTCACCGTCCAGGCCGAGCACGACCGCCTGGCCGACCTGCTCCGGCGGGCCGCGCTGCCCGTCTCGGCCATGGACTTCGAGAGCCAGCTGCGCCACTACGAGCCCCGCCCCTACCCGGCCGCCGGCCCGGACGCCACCGAGCCCGAGCCCCGCTGGGAGGACTTCGCCCCCGCCGAACCGCCCACCGCCGACCCCGACGCCGCGCCGACCCGCCGCCTGCTCGACTCCGGCTACCAGCGCGAGCTGGCCCAGGCCCGGCTGACCCACCAGCGCGCCCTGCGGCAGTGGCGCACCCGCCGGGCCGAGGCCGGCGACCCGGCCGCCGACGAGTCCCGGCGGGTCCACGAGGAGGCCGAGGCGGCCCGGGCCCGCGCGGTGCGCGAGTACAACGAGAGCCTGGAGGAGTGCCGCCGGGCCTACCGGCTGGCCGAGCCCGCCGCGGTGGAGTCGCTGCTGGAGCGGGCCCTCGCCGCCGCCGAGACCGCCACCCAGGACCTGCCCGCCCCCTGCCGGGCGGTCTTCCGACCGCTCACCCGCACCGCGGTGCTGGACCTCGACCTGCCGCCGCTCGACCTGGTCCCCTCCCTGACCGGTTACCGGCTCGCCCCCGACGGCGACATCCACCCGGTCCCGCGCCCGCCGGCCGACCGGGCCACCGACTACCTGCGGCTGGTCGCCCGGCTCGCCCTGCGCGCCCTCCAGGCGGCCGACGCCGTCGACACCGAGGAGATACTCGAGGGCGTCGTCCTCAACGGCTGGCTGCGCGAGCCCGGCGGAGCCGGACCGCTCTGCCTGGTCAGCGTGGACGCCGACCGCGACGCGCTGGCCCGCACCAGGCTGCTCCCGGCCGCCGCCCCCTACGAGGAGCGCGACGGCGAGGGCGTCTACGCCGACGCTGAGCAGGACGAGGCGCTGGTGCGGCTGCGCCAGCTCGGCGCCGCCGTCACCCCGGACCCCTACGCGAGGGCGGGCGTCGAGCCCGCCGCGCTGGCCGGTGCCACCGTGCCGGCCGCGCCCGACCTGTCCGCCAACGAGTTCGCCCAGCTGGTCCGCGACCTGCTCACCCGCGGCGGCCTGGCCGAGTGGAGCGTGCGGCTGCGCGGCCCGGCCGGGCTGGTCGCGACCGGCGAGGGCGCCCCCGGCAGCGCGCTGCCGGGCCGCTGGGTCGTCTGGGCCTCCCGCGGCGCCGCGGAGGTCGCGGCGGAGGAGATCCGCACGCTCGCCGAGGCCGTCGGCGAGGAGTCCGCCGAGCGCGGCCTGCGGCTGACCACCGGCCGCTTCACCGACGAGGCCCTCGACCTGACCGCCGAGGAGAGCCACCGTCACATCCACCTGGTCGACGGCGACGGCGTCCGCGAACTCGCCATGACCCACCTCGGGCTGCCGCTCGCCACCGGTCGCTGACCGGCCCCGGGCCCGCCCCTCCGCCCCCCACCAGCCCGTTCGTCCCCCCGGGCTCACCCCGACGGCCCCTCCGGCGGGCGTGCCGCCACCCCCGGCCCGAGGCTGGGGAACGAGCCCCGGCCGGGCCGGGCACCCCGGGCGAGAGCCGCCGCTCGCCCGTCCGGTACGGTCGGCGGTCGACCCGATGTCGGGCGCAACCCTGGGGGAGACGGATGGGCAGAGCGGCCCGCAGACCACTTGACGGACCGGCACGGGCGGAGGCCGCCCGGTGACCGCCGTCCTCGTCGCCGCCGGCGCGTTCCTGATGACGCTGATCGGCGGCTTCGTCGCCCAGCGCACCGGTGACCGGCGCCACCTGGTACTCGGCTTCGCGGCCGGACTGATGCTCGGCGTCGTCGTCTTCGACCTGCTGCCCGAGGCCCTGCGCCAGGCGCCCGGCGAGGTGCACGGCGTGCCGCAGGCACTGCTGATGTTCGCCGGCGGCTTCCTCGCCATCCACGTGGTCGAGCGCGCGGTCGCCATCCACCGCGGCCACGAGGGCGAGTACGCCGAGCACACCCACGGCCACCACCACGCGCACGGGGACCCCCAGCCGTCCGGGCGCCAGGGCATCGGCCTGAGCGCCGCCCTGGCCCTCGTCGGGCACAGCGTGATGGACGGCTTCGCGATCGGCGCCGCCTTCCAGGCCGGCACCACGGTCGGCACGGTCGTCGCCATCGCCGTCGTCGCGCACGACTTCGCCGACGGCTTCAACACGTACACGATCACCCGGCTCTACGGGAACAACCGGCGCCGCGCGCTGACCCTGCTCGCGGCGGACGCGATCGCCCCGGTGTCGGGCGCCGCGATCACGCTCGCCTTCACCATCCCCGAGCACCTGCTCGGCCTCTACCTGGGCTTCTTCTCCGGCTTCCTGCTCTACCTGGCGACCTCCGACATCCTCCCGGAGGCCCACAGCCCGCACCCGTCCCGCAACACCCTGCTCTGCACGCTCGCCGGGGTGGGCTTCATGTGGCTGGTGATCGGCTTCGCCAACTAGGCGGTGTCCGGGGGCGGCTCAGCGGCCCGCGTACCGCGTCTCGGCGGCGCGCAGCACGCGCAGCACCGCGTCCTGGTCGGCCGGGCTGACCTCGCCGAAGTACTCCTGCGCCACCTCGTGCCGGACCAGCCCGATCCGCTCGACCGCGGCGCGGCCCGCCTCGGTCAGCAGGATCCGCACGGCCCGCCGGTCGGCCGGGTCCGGGCTGCGCTCGACCAGGCCGGCCTCCTCCAGGGCGTCCACCACCGTGGTGGCCGAGCGCGGGGCGATGTGCAGCCGGTCGGCGAGGTCGCTCAGCCGCATCGCGCGGTCCGGCACCTCGCAGCCGGGCGCGTGCGCGAGCGTGCGCAGCGCCCGGGCCTGGCCGGGGGTGATGCCGTAGGGCTCCAGCCGCTCGCTGGTGCGGCGCCGGATCCGCTTGATCGCCCGGGTCATCGCGTCCGCCAGCTCGGCGGCGGTGTCCGCCGGGCCTGCCGGGCCTGCCGGTCCCGTCGGGGGAGTGGGGGAGGAGTGCGCCGGGTCGTCGGTCGGCGTGGTGGTCATGGGCGGTCTCCTCGGCAGGCGTCCGCCCAAGCGTATCGGCCGGTCCGCGGCCCGCGACCGGCGGCGGACGGGCGTTCCGGGCGCGTGCGGACGACCCTCCCGGAAATATGTTGAGCCAAACTCAGTATCTGGGTTAGCGTAGCCGTAAGTGAGGGTGCCCTAAGTGCCCTCCTCTGAACCTGGAGGGCCCGTGCCCCGCTCCGAAGCCCGCGTCGCCACCGACCGCCCCGCCCGCTACGCCAAGCAGCTCGCCGCCCACATGGGCCGCAAGATCGAGGCCGCCTTCTCCGAGGAGACCGGCCGCGGCACCCTGACCTTCGGCGCCGGCACCGCCACCCTGGAGGCGCAGCCGGACGCCCTGCTGCTCGTCGTCGAGGGCGAGCGCGAGAACCTCCCCGGCCTGGAGGACGTCGTCGGCCGCCACCTCGTCCGGTTCGGTGCGCGCGACGAACTCGTCGTCGAGTGGCACCGCGACAACGGCGAGGCCGGCCTCGTCCACCGCAACGACGAGGACCCGAAGGACGTCTAGGCCGGATCCGCCGGACCGGGCCGGGGCAGCCGACGGGCGAGCGCCCACAGCACCAGGACCGCCAGGCACCAGCTGGCCAGCACGTCCAGCGCCCAGTGGAAGTCGCTCCACACCAGCCCCGCGCCGACCCCGGCCGCCAGCAGCACCGCCGCCGCCCGCAGCCCGCGCGCGACGCGCACCCCGGTCGTCCGGGCGAGCAGCAGCACCGCGACCCCGTACGACAGCGTCGCCGTGGCGGTGTGCCCCGACGGGTACCAGCCCCACTGGCCCGGCAGCAGCGGACCGCCGAGCGGACCCGGCCGGGCGAACGCGGCCTTGGCCGGGACCACCAGCAGCGGGATCAGCCCCGCCGTGAGCGCCGCCACCGGCAGCGGCAGCCACCAGCGGTCCTTCCCCGCCCGGCGCGAGCGCCACGCGGCGAGCCCGCCCCCGGCCAACAGGGCCGGGATCGCGGGCACGGTGCCGCCCAGGTCCGCCAGGCCGTGACCGACGCGGTTCAGGAACGGGCTGTCCAGGGCGTGGTGGGCCGTCGCGACACCGTGCTCGACCCACCGGTCCAGCCCGAGCACCGGCCCGTCCGCCGCCACCTGCCACGACACCAGCACCAGCAGGACCACCGCGACGAGCGGCACCAGCGGTGAGGCCGCCGCCCGGCCCAGGACGCCGAACAGCCGCCCCGGAGCAGGGGGGAGAGCTCCGGGGCGGCTTGGATGATCGCCGTTCCGTGCGCCCCGGGGGGTGTGGGTCGGACGGTCGGTCGATCGGCCTTCGGTATGCGCCGTCCCGTGCGGGGCGGCCTGGTTGTCCTCGCGGTCGTCCGGGTGCGGACCCGCCTCGAACGGCGGCTCCGCGAACGGCTCCGCCAATGGCTGGGGCTCGCTGTCCATCTGCGATGACACTACGTCAACGGTCCTTCCACGCCGAGCGCCTTCAGTGATTCCGCACATCATCTTCACCGCCCACCGGGCAACCCTTCGACCCTGTGAACGACCGGTCCGCGCTTCTCCATGAGGAAGCCTCATCCGGGGCGCCGCCATGCGGAAACCGAACGGCCCGCGGAGACCTGGTACAGGTCCCCGCGGGCCGTTCAGCGCTGTCCGGACAACCCTCCGGCGGGGGTACGTCGCCCGGTGGGGCGCTCACCGCGTCAGACGCCGGCGAACGCGCCCTCCAGGATGTCCAGGCCCTCGTTCAGGAGGTGCTCCGGGATGACCAGCGGCGGCAGGAAGCGCAGCACGTTGCCGTAGGTGCCGGCGGTCAGCACCACCAGGCCCTCGGCGTGGCAGGCCTTGGCGATCGCCGCGGTGGCCTCGGCGTTCGGCTCCTTGCCGCCCGCCTTCACCAGCTCGATGGCGATCATGGCGCCGCGGCCGCGGACCTCGCCGATGATGTCGTACTTCTCCTGCATCGCCCGCAGGCGGCCGAGCATGACCTCGCCGATCCGCTGCGCCTTGCCGTTGAGGTCCTGCTCCTTCATGGTCTCGATGGCGCCCAGCGCGGCGGCGCAGGCCACCGGGTTGCCGCCGTAGGTGCCGCCCAGGCCACCCGCGTGCGCGGCGTCCATGATCTCGGCGCGACCGGTCACCGCGGCCAGCGGCAGACCGCCGGCGATGCCCTTCGCGGTGGTGATCAGGTCCGGGACGACGCCCTCGTCCTCGCACGCGAACCACTGGCCGGTGCGGCAGAAGCCGGTCTGGATCTCGTCGGCGACGAACACGATGCCGTTCGCCTTCGCGTACTCCACGATCGCCGGCAGGAAGCCCTTGGCCGGCTCGATGAAGCCGCCCTCGCCCTGGATCGGCTCGATGATGATCGCGGCGACGTTCTCCGCGCCGATCTGCTTGTTGATCACGTCGATCGCCTGCGCGGCGGCCTCGGCGGCGCAGTTCTCCGCACCGGTCAGCCAGCGGTACGGGTAGGCCACCGGCACGCGGTAGATCTCCGGGGCGAACGGGCCGAAGCCCTGCTTGTACGGCATGTTCTTCGCCGTCAGGCCCATGGTGAGGTTGGTGCGGCCGTGGTAGCCGTGGTCGAACACCACGACGGCGGTGCGCTTGGTGTAGGCGCGGGCGATCTTCACCGCGTTCTCGACCGCCTCGGCGCCCGAGTTGAACAGCGCGGTGCGCTTGTCGTGGTCGCCCGGGGTCAGCTCGTTCAGCTGCTCGGCGACCGCCACGTAGCCCTCGTACGGGGTCACCATGAAACAGGTGTGCGTGAACGCGGCCAGCTGCTCGCTCGCCTTCGCCACCACGGCCTCGGCGCTGTTGCCGACGTTGGTCACGGCGATGCCGGAACCGAAGTCGATCAGCGAGTTGCCGTCCACGTCCTCCAGCACGCCGCCGTTGGCGCGGGACACGTACACCGGCAGGGTCGTGCCGACACCCGCGGCCACCGCGCCCAGCTTGCGGGCCTGCAGCTCCTGCGACTTCGGACCGGGGATCGCGGTGACCAGGCGGCGCTCCTGCGGGAGCGGCGTTGCGGCGCTCATGGGGTTCTCCAGACTTCTAGGCTCGGTGCTTCGCAGGCTACGGCCGCCCCCGGGGACCGGGCATGCGCCACTCGGTAGCACTGCGCCGTCCGACTTGTCCGGCACGGCCAGCGCGGGTGGCACGACTACCCGCAGGCCCCGCTCCACTACATTGAGCGCGGGCGTGTCGCCGGTACGGCGGCATGGGTATGGCGGCACCGACGGCGGTCGGGCCGGGCGGGCGAGGGAGCGGGGCCGTACACATGGCACAGGACGGGGCACACCACCACGGCGACCGCACCACCACACCCCCACCCCCCATGCCCCACCAGCGCCCCGGCAGCCGTCCCGCCGCCACCCCCGCCTTCGACCTCCCCACCTGGGCCTCCGCCCCGCGCCCGTCCGCCGAACCGGGCATCTACCGGCTGGGCTACCGCCGGATCGACCCGGAACGGGCGGAGGCGGCGACCGTGGCGGCCTGGCCACTGCTGCTGCGGGCGGGGCTCAACGTGGTGGTGGGGTGGCTGGCGTACGTCTACGGAGTCGATTTCGCTACCGTCGGGACGACCTGGATCGGTGTCCTTCCTTCGCAGTCGGCCTTCGTCGCGACGTCGGTCGTGTTGACCCTGAACGTGCTGGTCATCGCCATCGTCATCAAGGTCTTCGGCCGGATGGGCCGTTGGCCCGAGGTGTGGCGGCGCTACGCGGCGCCGTTGCTGTCGCGGACGGTGACGCAGGAGGAGCGGGCCGAGGAGAACCGGGTCGCCGTGGAGGCTGCGCGGCGGGTGGATCCGTGGGCCGGGCTGCGGGAGGGCGGGGCGGCTGCGGCGGCGGGGCGTCTGGCGGGCGAGGCGGTCGGCGACGTCGACTACGTGCGCATTCAGCAGGCGTGGGAGTCGGCGCAGGCCGATCCGGTGTTCGTCCCGGCGTTCGTGGAGCAGGTGGGCGCCCGCGGTGCCGCGGCGTTCGCCCATCCGTCGGAGGTGCGCGAGCTGCCCGGCCGCGCCGAGCGGCACGACCTGCTGCTCCGTCAGGTGTGCCTGGGCGTCACGCAGGACGTTCCGAAGAACCCGCTGTCGCATCGTGCGGCGGGGTTCGCGCTGGATCCGGCGGTGCTCGGCACCTCGTTGCTGGCGGTGGGCCCTGCCGGGACCGGGAAGACCGCGCGGCTGGCCCGCCCGGTGGCGGAGGCGTTGTGCCTGCAGGCGCTCGCCGGGACGGCATGCGCGGTGGTGATCGGGGCGTCGGACGCGGACCTGGGGCCGGACGGCTGGTACGACGTGGTGATCGCGCCCGGTGACCCGTCGTCCGTCTACGGCCTCGACCTGTACGGCGCCGCGCAGGATCCGGACGAGGCGGCGGCCCGGCTGGCCGAGGCGCTGCTGCCGGACGAGCTGACGGCCCGCGCCGAGAGCGCCCGGACGGCGCTCCAGCAGGTGGTGGGTCCGTTCCACGCCGCGCACCGCCGGTACCCGGGGGTCCGCGAGCTGCGGGCGCTTCTGGGCGGCGAGGCGGATGCCCTGGCGGCGCTGGTGAAGGCGCTCGGCGTGGCGGGCCGGCTGGCCGCGTACGAGCGGGACCTGGAGCACCGCGAGCGCCAGCGCGGCCGGGCGGACGATCCCGGGGCGCTGCTGGCGGACCGGCTGGCGCTGCTGGACCGGCCGGCCTTCGAGGGCGCCTTCGCGACGGACGGCACCGGTCGCCCGCCGTTCGCGATGCGGGTGCTCGACCACCCGCTCCGGGTGCGGGTGAAGCTGCCCGAGCGGAGCCACCCGGAGGCGGCCCGGATGCTGTCCCGGCTGGTGGTGGGCCAGTTCGTGCAGGCGGCAGGCGCGCGGGACGACCGTTCGCTGTTCGCAGGTCTCGTCGTGGACGACGCCTCGGCGGCGCTGGACGCGGCGACCGTGCGCGGGGTACAGCGGATGCGGGGGGCGAACGCGGGTGCGGTGCTGATGCTGCGGACGCTGGTGGACCTGCCGGAGGCCCTGCGCGCGCCGCTGTTCGGCGCGGTCGGTTGCCGAATGGCGTTCCCGGGGATCGCGCCCTGGGACGGCCGGTTGTTCTCGGAGGCCTGGGGGACGCACCTGGTGCAGGAGACGGCGGTGACGCACACCCCCGACACCTCCGGTGGGGTGGTGCGGCGGGCCGGGCGGTTGGGGCGGAAGGCGTTGTCGGGGACGACGGCGCAGACGGAGTCGGTGACGACGCGGGATGTGGAGCGGTTGCGGTGGTCGCCGTCGGATCTGGCGCACGCGTTGCCGGCGGGGCACGCGGTGGTGTCGTTGACGGCGGTGTCGGGGGAGCAGGTTCCGCCGCTCCTGGTCGACCTCCGAGGGTGAGGCGGGGATGAGCCGGGGGTGAGCCGGGACCGAGGGCGGACGGGCGGCAGAAGTCGCCTCCGAGGTGGATTCGGCAGTGCCGGTTGTCCGGAGCGTCCATAATGAAGGGGAGAGCCCCTCACCAGATCCACTGCCCTCTCCTCGCCCGGCCGCAACGGCGCGGTCGGGTCGTTCCCCCGAAGGTGCCATGCCTCCCACACTCGCCTCCGTCGTCCGCAACAGTTCGCTCCACCTGACGGTCCTCGCCGGTGCGGACCACCTGGAGCGGCCGGTCCGCTGGGTGCACACCAGTGAGCTGGACGACCCGACGCCCTTCCTGGAGGGTGGCGAGCTGCTGCTCACCACCGGGATCAAGCTGGGCCGCACGGCCGCGCAGTTGCAGGCGTACGTGCACCGGCTGGCCGATGCCGGGGTGGTGGGGCTCGGGCTGGGGGTGGGGCTGTCGCACACGGAGGTGCCGCAGCCGCTGGTGGAGGCGGCGGCGCAGCGCGGGCTGCCGTTGTTGCGGGTGCCGGAGCCGACGCCGTTCATCGCGATCAGCAAGGTGGTGTCGGCGGCGCTGGCCGCGGAGCAGTACGAGGCGGTGACGACGAGCTTCGAGGCGCAGGAGGAGCTGACCCGGGCCGCGCTCGGCAAGGACGGGACGACGGCCGTGGTGCGTCGGCTGGCGGCGCGGCTGGGGGGCTGGGCGGCGCTGTACGACGGGTCGGGCGCGCTGTCGGTGGTGGCACCGGACTGGGCGGCACGCCGGGCGGGGCGGCTGGCGGCGGAGGTGGACCGGCTGCGGCGGCGTCCGGCGCCGTCGAGTGCGGCGCTGCAGGGGCGGTCGCCGGGGATAGACACGGCGGACGAGGACTACGTGGTGGTCCAGTCGCTGGGGGCGGACCGGCGGGCCCGGGGCTTCCTGGCGGTCGGGACCGAGGACCGGATCACGCCGACCGAGCGGTACGTGCTGAACGCGGCGGTGGCGCTGCTGACCCTCACCCTGGAGCGCTCGCGCGAGCTGCGGCAGGCGGAGGAGCGGATGGGCGCGGCGCTGCTGCGGATGGTGCTGGCGGGCGAGGTGGCGACGGCCCGGCAGGTGGCGGTGGGGCTGTTCGGCGGGCTGCCGGAGGGGACGATACGGGTCCTGGTGGCCGGGGCCGGGCCGAACGCGGACGCCGCGGACGCGCTGGTCGAGCTGGGGGACCGGGCGGAGCAGGCGGGGTCCCGGGTGGGCGAGAAGCTGCTGGTCGCGCGGGAGGACGGGACGCACGGGCCGCGGCTGATGGTGCTGGCGCTGGACAACGGCGCGGTGCACCGGGCCTGCTTGGGTGTCGTCGAGGAGCACGAGGGCCTGTCGCTGGGCGTCTCGGCGCCTGCCGTGCTGGAGGAGGCGGGCACGGCGCACGCGCAGGCCGAGCGGGCGCTGGCGGTGGCGCTGCGCGGTGGCCGGCGCTCGGTGGACCACGAGGAGGTCGGTGCGGGGTCGCTGCTGCCGCTGCTGGGCGAGGACGCGGTGACGGCGTTCGCGGAGGGGCTGCTGCGGCCGCTGCGCGACCACGACCGGACGGCCCGCGGTGACCTGGTGGCCTCGCTGCGGGCGTGGCTGTCCCGGCACGGGCAGTGGGACGCGGCGGCGGCCGACCTGGGCGTGCACCGGCACACCCTGCGGTACCGGATGCGCCGGGTCGAGGAGCTGCTCGGGCGTTCGCTGGACGACACGGACGTCCGCATGGAGCTGTGGCTGGCGCTGCGCTCCGGCGAGGAGTGACGGGCGAAGAGGCGGCGGGCGAGGAGTAGCGGGCGAAGAGGCGGCGGCGCCGGGCCCGCGTCGAACGTCTGGACGGGATGGAGTGCCCCCCGGGCCGAACGCTCCTCGGCGGCCAATCCGGTTGTCGCGTCCGCCCACCTACCCTCGGGTTCGGGCTCATGTTCGTGGGTCCGACGACGACGAGGAGAGGGCCGGTACCACGGTGACCACCACGTACGATTTCTGGCTCGCCGGCCGCCGGGCGAGCGGTGACGCCGACTTCGAGGTGCGCAACAGCTGGGACGGCCGTCTGGTCGGCCGGGTGAGCGTCCCGACCGAGGCCCAGGTCGACGAGGCGCTGGACGCCGCCGTCGCGGCCCTGCCGGTGTTCGCCGCCACCCCGGCGCACGTGCGCGCCGCCGCGCTGGACCACGTGGCCAAGCGGCTGGCCGAGCGCACCGAGGAGATCGCCCGGCTGATCACCGCCGAGAACGGCAAGCCGATCAAGTGGGCCCGCGGCGAGGTCGGCCGCGCCGTCTCCGTCTTCCGCTGGGCCGCCGAGGAGGCCCGCCGCACGAACGGCGAGACGATGCGGCTGGACACCGACCCGGGCGGCGTGGGCCGCTTCGCGCTGGTGCGCCGCTTCCCGCGCGGCGTGGTGCTCGGCATCGCCCCGTTCAACTTCCCGCTGAACCTGGTCGCCCACAAGGTCGCCCCGGCGATCGCGGTCGGCGCCCCGATCATCCTGAAGCCGGCCCCGGCGACCCCGCTGTCGGCGATGGTGCTGGGCGAGATCCTGGCCGAGACCGACCTGCCGGCCGGTTCGTGGAGCATCCTGACGGTGCCCAACGACCGCATGCCCGCGCTGGTGCAGGACGGGCGCCTGCCGGTGATCTCGTTCACCGGGTCGGACAAGGTCGGCTACCAGATCATGGACTCGGTGCCGCGCAAGCACTGCACCCTGGAGCTGGGCGGCAACGCCGCGGCCGTGGTGCTCGCCGACTGGTCCTCGGACGCCGACCTGGACTGGGCGGCGACCCGGATCGCGACGTTCGCCAACTACCAGGGCGGCCAGTCCTGCATCTCGGTGCAGCGGGTGATCGCCGACGCGTCGGTGTACGACGCGCTGGTGGAGAAGGTCGTCGCCAAGGTGCGGGCCCAGGTCACCGGCGACCCGAACGAGGACGCGACGGACGTCGGCCCGCTGGTGGACGAGAACGCCGCGAAGCGCGTGGAGTCCTGGGTGGACGACGCGGTGGCCAAGGGCGCCAAGGTGCTGACCGGCGGGACGCGCGAGGGCGCGACCTACGCCCCGACCGTGCTGGCGGACCTGCCGGGCGACGCGATCCTGGCCGAGGCCGAGGTGTTCGGCCCGGTCATGTCGCTGCACCGGGTGGACGGCACCGACGAGGCGTTCGCCGCCGTCAACGACTCGCCGTTCGGCCTGCAGGCGGGCGTGTTCACGCACGACCTGCAGACCGCCTTCCGCGCCCACCGGGAGCTGGAGGTCGGCGGTGTCATCATCGGCGACGCGCCGTCCTACCGTGCCGACCAGATGCCGTACGGCGGCGTCAAGGACTCGGGCGTCGGCCGCGAGGGCGTCAAGTACGCGATGGACGACTACACCGTCGAGAAGGTCATGGTCCTGACGGGCCTCGACCTGTAAGCCGTGTAAGTCCTGCCAGTCCTGTGAGCGAGGACGGCGGACGTGGGGGGGGGGGGGGGGGCGGGGCGGGGGGGGGGGGGGGGGGCCGCGGGCGCGGCGGC
>NZ_JBHWGD010000073.1:14840-19838 GCF_042733235.1 Kitasatospora sp. NPDC059722 | reverse complement strand
GGCCCGGTTCGGTCGAACCGGGCCCTCCGCACGTCCGGGGGCGGGTCAGCCGTCGTGTCCGCCGGCGGCGGCCACGGCCTCGGCGACCGTGGCGTTGCCGGCGACGAGTTCGAGGGTCTGCCCGGCGGTGCCGGGTTCGCGCAGCAGGGCGGCGAGGACGGCGGCCACGTCGGCCCGGTCCACCGCGCCGCGCCCGGTTCCGGGGGCGAGCCGGACCAGGCCGGTGCCGGGGCCGTCGGTGAGCCGGCCGGGGCGCAGCACCGTCCAGTCGAGGGAGGTGCGGGCCCGGACGGCGTCGTCGGCGGCGCCCTTGGCGCGCAGGTAGGTCTCGAAGACCTCGTCGGCGGGGTGGTGGGCGTGGGCGTCGGCGCCCATGGAGGAGACCATGAGGTAGCGGCGGACGCCGGCGAGTTCGGCCGCGTCGGCGAGCAGCACGGCGGCGTCGCGGTCGACGGTGTTCTTGCGCTCGGCGCCGCTGCCCGGTCCGGCGCCGGCGGCGAAGACCACGGCGTCGGCGCCGTCGAGCAGGGCGGCGAGCTGCGGGGCGGTGGCGGCCTCCAGGTCGAGCAGCAGCGGCTCGGCGCCGGCGGCCACGAGGTCCTGGGCCTGTTCGGGGCGGCGGATGATCCCGGCCGGGCGGTCGCCGCGGGCGGCGAGCAGCCGTTCGAGGGCGAGCGCGATCTGTCCGTGGCCCCCGGCGATGACGGTACGCATGGCTCCGACGGTAGCCGCGGCGCGCGTCCCCGTCGTGCGGAGCGTGCTGCGGGGCGGACGCCCCGGGGCGGGCACGAGGAGGGCGCCGGGCAGGACACAATGGGCGCATGACTTCGCTCGCCCACCCGCAGCTGCGTTTCACGCCCACCGTGCAGGACCCGTCCGGCCCCCGGGAGCTGGTGATCCTCGGTTCCACCGGGTCGATCGGCACCCAGGCCATCGACGTGGTGCTCCGCAACCCGGACCGGTTCCGGGTGGTCGCCCTGTCGGCGGCCGGCGGCCGGGTGGAGCTGCTCGCCGAGCAGGCGCTGGAGCTGGGCGTGCACACCGTGGCCGTCGCCGACCCGGCGGCGGAGCCGGCGCTGCGCGAGGCGCTGGCGGCGAAGGCGGCGGGCCGTGCGCTGCCGGCCGTGCTGGTGGGGCCGGACGCGGCGACCGAGCTGGCCGCGATGGAGTGCCACTCGGTGCTGAACGGCATCACCGGGTCGATCGGGCTGCGGCCGACGCTGGCCGCCCTGAAGGCGGGCCGGGTGCTGGTGCTGGCGAACAAGGAGTCGCTGATCGTCGGCGGTCCGCTGGTGAAGGCGGTGGCGAAGCCGGGCCAGATCGTGCCGGTGGACTCCGAGCACGCGGCGCTGTTCCAGGCGCTGGCCGGCGGCACCCGGGCCGAGGTCCGCAAGCTGGTGGTGACGGCGAGCGGCGGGCCGTTCCGCACCCGGACCCGGGAGCAGCTGGCCGGGGTGACCCCGCAGGACGCGCTGGCGCACCCGACCTGGGCGATGGGCCCGGTCGTCACGATCAACTCGGCCACCCTGGTCAACAAGGGCCTGGAGGTGATCGAGGCGCACCTGCTGTACGACGTGCCGTTCGAGCGGATCGAGGTCGTCGTCCATCCGCAGTCGGTGGTGCACTCGATGGTGGAGTTCACCGACGGTTCGACGCTGGCGCAGGCCAGCCCGCCGGACATGCGGATGCCGATCGCGCTGGGCCTGGGCTGGCCGGACCGGGTGCCGGACGCCGCGCCGGGCTGCGACTGGACCAAGGCCGCGACCTGGGAGTTCTTCCCGCTGGACAACGACGCGTTCCCGGCGGTCGAGCTGGCCCGCGAGGTGGGTTCGCTGGGCGGTACGGTGCCGGCGGTGTTCAACGCGGCGAACGAGGAGTGCGTGGAGGCCTTCCTGAAGGGCCGGCTCGCCTTCACGGGAATCGTGGACACTGTTGCCAAGGTCGTGGCCGAGCACGGACAGCACGACGGCGGGTCGGCTGCGGCGGGAACTTCCCTGACCGTCGAGGACGTCCTGCACGCGGAGGACTGGGCCCGCGCCCGGGCCCGCGAGCTGGCGGCGGGCTGACCGCCCGACCGGGCTGACCGGCCGACCGGGCCGGCCCGATCCGGCCGGCCCGGTCGGCCGCGGCGGTTGAACCGTGGCTCCGGTCGCGGTAGGACGAGACGATGAGCGGAGCGGCATGACGGAGGAGTTGCGGTGGCAGCGGTTTTGACGGTGGTCGGCATCCTGGTCTTCGTGCTCGGGCTGCTGGTGTCGATCGCCTGGCACGAACTCGGCCACCTCTCCACGGCCAAGCTGTTCGGCATCCGGGTGCCGCAGTACATGGTCGGCTTCGGCCCGACCCTGTGGTCGCGTCGCAGGGGCGAGACCGAGTACGGCATCAAGGCGATCCCGTTCGGCGGGTACATCCGGATGATCGGGATGTTCCCGCCGGGCGATGACGGGCGGATCACCAAGCGCAGCAGCTCGCCCTGGCGGAGCATGATCGAGGATGCCCGGGAGGCCTCCTACGAGGAGCTCCAGGAGGGTGACGAGCACCGGCTGTTCTACACCCGCAAGCCGTGGAAGCGCGTCATCGTCATGTTCGCCGGGCCGTTCATGAACCTGATCCTGGCGTTCGGGCTCTTCCTGACGGTCATGATGGGCTTCGGCGTCTCCATGAACGTGCCGACGGTGAGCACCGTCGCCCAGTGCATCGTCAAGGCGGGCCAGCCCACCGACGCCTGCCCGGCGGGCGCCCCGCAGACCCCCGCCGCGACGGCCGGGCTGAAGGCCGGGGACCGGATCCTCTCCTTCGACGGGGACCGCATCCACACCTACGACCAGCTCCAGGCGGACATCCGCAGGTCGGCGGGGAAGACCGTGCCGGTGGTGGTCGACCGGGGCGGGCAGCAGCTGACCCTCAGCCCGACGATCGCGGTCAACGACGTCCAGAAGTACGACGCGAACGACATCCCGATCAAGGGGCAGACCGTCCAGGCCGGGTTCCTCGGATTCACCCCGGCGAGTGGTGTCGTCCAGCTGGGTTTCGGGCAGTCGCTCGGACGGATGACGGACATGGCCGAGAACGGCGTGAAGTCCCTGGTCGCCCTGCCCGGCAAGATCCCCGGGCTGTGGAACGCCGTCGTCGGTGACGCCCCCCGCGACCCGGACTCGCCGATCGGGATGGTCGGCGCGGCCCGGGTGAGCGGCGAGGTCTTCTCGCTCGACATCCCCGGCACCCAGCGGATCGCGTTCTTCGTGAACCTGCTGGCCGGCATCAACTTGTCGCTGTTCCTGTTCAACATGCTGCCGCTGCTGCCGCTCGACGGCGGCCACGTCGCGGGCGCGGTCTGGGAATCGGTCCGCCGCCGCCTCGCACAGCTGTTCAAGCGGCCGGACCCGGGCCCGTTCGACGTCGCCAAGCTCATGCCCCTGGCGTACGTGGTGGCCAGCATCTTCATCGGGTTCACCCTGCTGGTCCTGGTGGCCGACCTGGTGAACCCGGTCAAGATCAGCTAGTGCGTCCGGGTACGGCGGGTGTGCTCGGCTCCACCCCCGTGCCGTACCGTGGAGGCCGGGTGCGCGATCGTGGCGCGCCCGGCCCCGGCCGTTTCCTTCGGCCGGGCGGTCGACCACACCTCCACCCTGGGGAACCCTGCGCACATGACCGCGATCTCGCTCGGTATTCCGTCCCTGCCGCTCAAGCCGCTCGCCAAGCGCCGAGTATCCCGGCAGATCATGGTCGGCAACGTCCCGGTCGGTGGTGACGCCCCCGTCTCGGTGCAGTCGATGACCACCACCGTGACCTCGGACATCAACGCCACGCTGCAGCAGATCGCGCAGCTCACCGCGTCCGGCTGCCAGATCGTCCGGGTCGCCGTCCCGTCCCAGGACGACGCCGACGCGCTGCCGATCATCGCGAAGAAGTCGCAGATCCCGGTCATCGCCGACATCCACTTCCAGCCGAAGTACGTGTTCGCCGCGATCGACGCCGGCTGCGCCGCGGTGCGCGTCAACCCGGGCAACATCAAGGCCTTCGACGACAAGGTCGGCGAGATCGCCAAGGCGGCCAAGGACGCGGGCGTGCCGATCCGGATCGGCGTCAACGCCGGTTCGCTCGACAAGCGCCTGCTGGAGAAGTACGGCCGGGCCACCCCCGAGGCGCTGGTGGAGTCCGCGCTGTGGGAGTGCTCGCTGTTCGAGGAGCACGACTTCCGCGACATCAAGATCTCGGTCAAGCACAACGACCCGGTCGTGATGATCCAGGCCTACCGCCAGCTCGCGGCGGCCTGCGACTACCCGCTGCACCTCGGCGTCACCGAGGCCGGGCCGGCCTTCCAGGGCACCATCAAGTCCGCGGTCGCCTTCGGCGCGCTGCTCGCCGAGGGCATCGGCGACACCATCCGGGTCTCGCTGTCGGCCCCGCCGGCCGAGGAGATCAAGGTCGGCAACCAGATCCTGGAGTCGCTCGGCCTGCGCCAGCGCGGCCTGGAGATCGTGTCCTGCCCGTCCTGCGGCCGCGCCCAGGTGGACGTCTACAAGCTCGCCGAGGAGGTCACCGCCGGCCTGGAGGGCATGGAGGTGCCGCTGCGCGTCGCGGTCATGGGCTGCGTCGTGAACGGCCCGGGCGAGGCCCGCGAGGCCGACCTCGGGGTCGCCTCCGGCAACGGCAAGGGCCAGATCTTCGTCAAGGGCGAGGTCATCAAGACCGTCCCCGAGTCGAAGATCGTCGAGACCCTCATCGAGGAGGCGCTCAAGCTCGCCGAGCAGATGCAGGCCGAGGGCGTCGAGGCCGGGGCGCCGACGGTCGTCGCCGGCGAGTGACCGGGGTGTAGTTCCCCCGCGGCCCCCGCGCGGTCGTCCGCCCCGGGCCCGTGCGGAGCGCTGTTCTGTCTTTCCGGAAGCGGGGGGGGGGCGGGGGGGGGGGGCCCCCGGCCCCCCCCCGGGGGGGGGCCCGGGGGGGGGGGGGGCCCACTGCTGTGCCTGTGTGGGTGGTGGCGAGGAGGGGTACGGG
>NZ_JBHWGD010000073.1:5153-14830 GCF_042733235.1 Kitasatospora sp. NPDC059722 | reverse complement strand
GGGCGCTCGCCGGCGCCCCCCCCCCCCGCCCCCGGCGGGCGCGCGCGGGGCGGGGGGGCGGCGGCGGGGCCCCGCCCCGCGCCGCCGCGCGCGCGCCCCCCCCCCCCCCCCCCCCGCGGCCGTAGCCGGGTGGGGCCACGGAGTAGGGTGCGGCCAGAGTCGTCTCAGTGAGGTGCTGTCTCGATGCTCGATCGAGGTGTGATGCTCCCCAGCTCGTTCCAGGCCGCCCGCGCCCTGGCCACCACCCGCGTGCTGGAGCCGCCCGACCTCGCCGACGCCCTGGAGATCCTCCACCGGGACCCGGTCGCCAACGCCTTCGTCGCCACCCGCGTCGAGTCGGTCGGCCTCGACCCCTGGCGGCTCGGCGGCGAGATGTGGGGCTGGTACGACGAGGACGGCGTCCTCGACGCGCTCTGCTACGCCGGGGCCAACCTGGTCCTGGTCAACGCCGGTCCGCCGGCGGTCCAGGCCTTCGCGGAGCGGGCGCGGGGGCCGGGGGGGCGGGGGGGCGCGGGAGTCGGGGGCGGCGGGGCCCCCGCGGCCCGGAGGGGGGGCGCGGGAACGAGGTGGGGGGCGGGCCCGGCCCGGGGCTGGACACCGCCGGCCCGCGGGCGGTCCTGGCCTTCGCGGCGCGGGCCCGGCGCCAGGGGCGCCGGTGCTCCTCGATCGTCGGTCCGGCCGGACCGACGGCGGCCTTCTGGGCGCTCCTGGAACGGAGTTGGGGACCGGCCCGGGACGTGCGCGCCCACCAGCCGCTGATGGCCACGACGGTGTCCTCGGCGGAGATCGCCCCCGATCCGCTGGTCCGGCGGGTGCGGCGGAACGAGGTCGAGGCGCTGATGCCGGCCTGCGTGGCGATGTTCACCGAGGAGGTCGGGGTGTCGCCGCTGGCCGGGGACGGCGGGCTGCTGTACCAGGCCCGGGTCGCCGAACTCGTCTCCACGGGACGGTCGTTCGCGCGGTTCGGGGACGACGGCGAGGTGGTCTTCAAGGCCGAGGTCGGCGCGGTGACCGAAGGGGCGTGCCAGATCCAGGGGGTGTGGGTCGCGCCGGAGCACCGGGGGCGGGGGCTCTCGGAGACCGGGATGGCGGCGGTGCTGGACATCGCGCTGCGGGAGGTCGCCCCGGTGGTCTCGCTCTACGTCAACGACTTCAACGTGCGCGCCCGGGCCGCCTATCGACGCGTGGGCTTCCGCGAGGTCGGGGCGTTCATGAGCGTGCTCTTCTGACGGGGACGTCCGCCCGCCCGTTGTTTTCACATCGGGCTTCCTCACGTTGGGCTTCCTCAAGTGGGGCCTCCCCAGGGGGGATTCCTCCGGCGGCTCGGCCGGGTCGGCGGCGCTGATCTGCGGCTCCGCCCGCGTCGGCGCGGCGCGGGTAGTAACGTCCGGGGCATGGATCAGCTGACCGGGGTGACGATCGAGGCCATCGACCTCGCGGCCTGGGCGCCGCAGGCGCTCGACGTCCAGGCCGTGGCGTTCGGGCTGACGCCCGAGGAGGTCGCCGTCCGGCTGCACATCGTCGGCCGGCACGCCCAGCAGCCCGGGGTGATCGCCCTCGGCGCGATGAGCGGCGGGCGGCTCGTCGGCTTCGGGTACGGGATGCCCAACCGGCGCGAGCACTGGTGGAGCACCGTCATCGAGCCCTACCTGGTCTCCCGCGGGCACGGGGACTGGCTGGACGGGGTGTTCGCCATCACCGAGCTGCACGTGCTGCCCGAGTGGCAGGGCCGGGGCGTCGGTTCGCGGCTGATCCGGGGACTGTGCGAGCGCTCGGGCCTCGACCGGAGCATCCTGTCGGCGATCGACGCCGAGACGCCGGCCCGGCGGCTGTACCGCTCCCTGGGGTACCAGGACCTCGCGCGGGCGGTGCGCTTCCCGGCCACGGACCGGCTGTACGCGGTGATGGGGGCCCCGCTGCCGCTGCGGCGGCCGGGCGCGGGCGCGGTTCAGAGCGCGCCGGCGAACTCCAGGTAGAGCTCGGCGTCCTCCCGGCGCTGCGCGGCGAGGGCGCGCAGGCCGAGGTCGACGGCGCGGTGGAGCGTCCAGCCGCGCAGGCGTTCCTGGTCCACCTCCAGGGCCTCGGAGAGCTGGTGGAGCCGCCTGCGGATCGCGCCGGGCGCACCGGCCGAGCCGACCACGGTGTCCGCGCGGTCGAGGACGAGGCGGGCCAGGTCGTAGGCGCGCTCCCCGGCGAGGGGGCGGGGGTCGATGGCCAGCCAGGGGGCGCGGTCGGCGGCGAGGACGTTGCCGTGGTGGAAGTCGCCGTGCAGCAGGAACGTCTCGGTGGCGGAGGCCGCGAGGGCGGTCCCGGTCTCCAGGGCCTCGGCGACGAGGGCGGCCGCCTCGGGCGGGGGCGCGACGGCGGGGGCCCCGGCGGCGACGCGGTCGGCGAGGGTGGGGTAGGCGTGCTCCTCGGGCAGCGGCACCCACAGGCGGTGGAGGAGGCTGGTCGCCTCCAGCATGGCCTTGGGCTCGGCGAGCGACCGCAGGGGGATGTCGCCGTGCAGACGCTCCAGGAGCAGGACCCCCTCGGCGGGCACGGCGTCCAGGAGGAGGACGGCGCCGCGGCCGGCCCATGCGGTCAGCGCGGCGTGCTCGGTGGCCGTCTCGGGCGTGACCAGGCCGACCTTGAGCACGGCGGGGGAGAGGTCGTCGCGGTGGACGTAGGCGACGAGGCTCAGGCTGCCCCCCGGGTCGAGGATGCGCTCCAGGGTGAGGTCCCAGTGGTCCAGGTGGGCGGCCACCCGCTCCGGGAGGCCCGCCAGCCAGGCCCCGGCCGCGTCGCCGCCGGGGCTCGCGGCGATGCTGCGCGCCAGCCATGCCGGCACGGTGATCTGTGCTGCTGCTCCCGACATGCCGGCCTTCCGGTTGGTGTTCCCCCGTGGTGCTACCCGTCCATTGTCGGTGATCGGGGCGAAAGCGCAGGTCAGTGTCGCGCGGAGGGTGCCGGGCTCAGGAAGTCGCGGACGGGGTCGGGGCCGGGGTCGGCGACGCGGTCGGGGACGCCGTGGCCTGGTCGTCGATGCCCGGGAACGCGCGCTGGGGCGCGCCCCAGCGGCGGGCGTGGAGGGCGGCCTCGCGCAGGGCGTCGGCCGCGGCGGTGCGCTGCTGGGCGGGGACGGCGGTGACCAGGTCGGCGTAGATCACGGTGAGCCGGGTCTCGATGTGGGCGGCGAGGCGGATGGCCGCGGCCGCGTCGGTGACGGCGAACGGCAGCTGGTAGCCGGCGGCCGCCGGGCCCGGGGTCGCTCCCACGCCGGTGAGGAGGCGCTGCCACGCGTCCCGGCGGGCCTGGTGGTCGGCGTAGGCCGTCCGCGCGTCGGCGCGCTGCTGGTCGTCGGGGAGCTTCGCGCCGACGACGCCGTAGCCGTATATGGCGGCGTGTTCGGCGTTCAGGGCGCCCTGGAGCGCGGTGACGGCCTCGGGGGTGAGCGCCGCGCCCGGGGTCGCGGAGGGCGAGGAGTCCGGCGCGGCCGGGGGCGCGGTGTCGCCGAGCGCGGTGGCGTGCACGGCGGCCGACGCGGCGACGGAGGCCAGGAGCCGGGCGAGTTGCGGGGACGCGGCGCCCAGGTCGGCCAGGTGGGCCTGAGCGGTCCGGCGTTCGAGGGCGGCCAGCTCGGCGGTGGTGGTGACGGGGGACGTAGTGGCCGTGGGGGTCGGCGCGGTGGCGCCCGGTGTGGTGGTGGAGGGTGCGGGCGGTGTCGGAGGCGTGAGGGTCTGCGCCAGCGCCGCCCGGTGCTCCGCGACCTCGGCGCGCAGGGGCTGGAGCTGGGCCGTCGGCAGGCCGTCGTAGGCCGCGAGCAGCGCGTCGGTGGCGGTCACGGCGCGTCGGCGGAGGGGCTCGTCCGGGTCGGGCCGACGGGCGTCGGCGGGCGCCTCCCGGTCGGGGCCGGTGGTGCAGGCGGCGGCGGTCAAGAGCAGTCCGAGGGCCAGGAAGCTCCGTCGGCTGGGCGGCTGCATGCGTGTCACTCCGGGGCGTGTACGGGAGGACGGCCTCCCCGCCTGCCCTCGTAGGCGTGAATGATTACAGAATCCCCACGATTTCGGCCCGGATCCGGGGCGGGAGGAGGGCCGGGGGCGGGTGTGACCTTGCTCGCACTGGGTGGCGGACGGCCTGGGCGGTGTGGTCCCGGAATCGGTGGTTCGCGGCATCACCGGCTAGGCTTTGGGCCGAGCTGCCGCGACCCGTCGGGACGCGGAGCGACCTTCTGACAACAGCAGACGCGGCCGAGGAGTCCACCCGGATGAGCACCACCACCAACGACCGGCTGCGCGCGTTGCTGGAGCCGCTGGCCGCGCGGGCGGGCCTGGACCTGGAGGACGTCAGGGTCACTCAGGCCGGCAGCCGCCGCCAGGTGCAGATCGACGTCGACACCGACGACGGCGTGGACATGGACGCCATCGCCGACTTCAGCCGCGTGGTCGGCGAGGCCCTGGACGAGTCGGACGTGATGGGCGACGGCGCGTACCTGCTGGAGGTCGGATCCCCCGGTGCCGAGCGTCCGCTGGCGCTGCCCCGGCACTGGCAGCGCGCCGAGGGCCGGCTGGCCAAGATCCACCTGGCCGACGGCGGGGAGGTCGTCGCGCGGGTGCTGGAGGCGGACGAGGACGGCGCACTGGTCGAGGTGCAGCCGGTGAAGGGCCGCGGCCGTCCGAAGGAGCGCCGCCTGGAGTACTCCGAGGTGGCCCGGGCGCGCGTCCAGGTCGAGTTCAACCGCAAGGACGACGAGCTCCTCGACGAGGGGGACGACGGTGCGGAGTGACGGCCGCACGCACTGGACCATGATGAACGTGACGAAAGACGAGGAGGCGTAGCCGTGGACATCGACATGAGTGCCCTGCGCACGCTGGTCAACGAGAAGAACATCCCCTTCGACCTGCTGGTCGAGTCGATCGAGTCGGCCCTCCTCACCGCGTACCACCGCACCGAGGGCTCGCGCCGCCGGGCCCGGGTGCACCTGGACCGCAAGTCCGGGCACGTCACCGTGTGGGCGATGGAGGACCCGGCGGAGCTGGACGAGGGCGTCGAGCCCAAGGAGTTCGACGACACCCCGAACGGTTTCGGCCGGATCGCGTCCAGCATCGGCATCCAGGTGATGATGCAGCGCCTGCGCGACGCCGCCGACGACCAGACCTTCGGCGAGTACGCGGGCAAGGAGGGCGACATCGTCACCGGTGTCGTCCAGCAGGGCAACGACCCGAAGAACGTGCTGGTCGACATCGGCAAGCTGGAGGCCATCCTGCCGCCGCAGGAGCAGGTCCCGGGCGAGGACTACCGGCACGGCACCCGGCTGAAGTGCTACGTCGTGGCCGTGCGCCGCGGTGTCCGCGGGGCGTCGGTGACGCTGTCGCGCACGCACCCGAGCCTGGTGAAGAAGCTGTTCGCGCTGGAGGTCCCGGAGATCGCGGACGGCAGCGTGGAGATCGCGGCGATCGCCCGCGAGGCCGGCCACCGCACCAAGATCGCGGTCTGGTCGCGCCGCGCCGGGCTGAACGCCAAGGGCGCCTGCATCGGCCCGATGGGCGCCCGCGTGCGCGCCGTGATGGGCGAGCTGCACGGCGAGAAGATCGACATCGTGGACTGGTCGGAGGACCCCCGCGAGATGGTCGCCGCCGCGCTGTCCCCCGCGCGGGTGACCAGCGTGGAGATCGTCGACGCGGCCCAGCGCTCCGCCCGGGTGATCGTGCCGGACTACCAGCTGTCGCTGGCGATCGGCAAGGAGGGCCAGAACGCCCGCCTCGCGGCCCGTCTGACCGGGTGGCGGATCGACATCCGGCCGGACACCGAGGACGCCGGCCAGGAATCCGCGGAGCGGTAGTCAATGTTGTAGCGGACGTCCCCGCCGGTCCTCCGGGACTGGCGGGGCGGCGCCATGTCCCTTCGGAGGGGTAGACTTGCCTTCGTCTGGCCGGACGCATGTCCGAGCACGCCCGGAACGCACCTGCGTGGGCTGCCGCAAGCGCGCGGCCAAGCACCAGCTGTTGCGTGTCACGGCGGTCGAGGGCGTCTGCGTCCCCGATCCCCGTGGCGCACTGCCGGGCCGGGGCGCACACCTGCACCCCGATCCGGCCTGCCTCGACCTCGCGGTCCGCCGTCGGGCGTTCCCCCGGGCCTTCCGGCTCCAGGGCGCGCTCGACACGGAGCGGCTCCGCGGGTTCATCGAGGGGCGGGCGGGCGGCAACCCGGAGTCCTGATTTCTCCCGGGCCCCCCGCTTCGGAGAACCACCGCAACAAGTACGGCGGGCGGGCAGCCGCGCGCCGTGCCACCAGTCAGGTACCTCGCGATGTGGAAGTAGGTCGAGATTGCGATGAGCACTCGATGAGTACGCGATGAGTACGCGATGGGTACGCCCATGAAGTAGCGACGGTCCGGCGGACGAGACACCCCGGACTCATAGACAGGAGTGAAGTGGCTAAGGTCCGGGTTTACGAACTCGCCAAGGAGCTTGGCTTGGAGAGCAAGGCCGTCATGGCCAAGCTCACCGAGCTCGGCGAGTTTGTCCGTTCGGCGTCCTCGACGATCGAGGCGCCGGTCGTGCGCAAGCTGACTGACGCGCTTGGTGTGGCCCCCACCGGTGGTGGCGCTGCCAAGCCGGGCCCGCGGAAGTCCGCGGCGCCCTCTCCCTCCGGGGCCCCCAAGCCGGGTGCCCCGACCCCGGGGCCGCGCCCGAGCGCGACCCCTGGTCCCCGTCCCACCCCGGCCGCCGCGGCTCCCGCCGCCCCGGCCGCCCCCGCTGCCCCCGCAGCCCCGAAGCCGGCCGGCGCGCCGACTCCGGGTCCGCGCCCGGCCGCACGTCCCGCCGCTCCGGCGGCCCCGGCCGCGCCCGCGGCCGAGTTCTCCTCGCCGGCTCCGGCCGGTGACGCCCCGCGTCCGGCCGCCCAGGCCCCGCGTCCGGCGGCGCAGGCCTCCGGCGGCGCCCGTCCGGGCCCGCGTCCGGCCGGCCCGCGTCCGGGCAACAACCCGTTCACCTCGGGCAGTGCCACCGGCATGGCCCGCCCCGGCGACCGCCGTCCCGGCGCGCCGGGCGGCCGTCCGGGTGCTCCGGGTGCGCAGGGCGGCGACCGCCCGCGTCCCGGTGGCGACCGTCCGCGTCCGGCCGGTGCTCCC
The DNA here is from genome assembly GCF_042733235.1 of Kitasatospora sp. NPDC059722. Lineage (NCBI taxonomy): Bacteria > Bacillati > Actinomycetota > Actinomycetes > Kitasatosporales > Streptomycetaceae > Kitasatospora > Kitasatospora sp. NPDC059722. The sequence goes on along the minus strand of NZ_JBHWGD010000073.1, from coordinate 7,719 downwards.
GGTGCCGACCGTGGCGCCCCGCGTCCCGGTGGCGACCGTCCGCGTCCGGCCGGTGCTCCCGGTGCCGACCGTGGCGCCCCGCGTCCCGGTGGCGACCGTCCGCGTCCCGCCGGTGCTCCCGGTGCCGACCGTGGCGCCCCGCGTCCCGGTGGCGACCGTCCGCGTCCCGACGGCATGCCCCGTCCGGCCGGTCCGCGCCCCGGCGCGCCGAGCCCGTCCGGCATGCCGCGCCCGAACCCGGGCATGATGCCGCAGCGTCCGGCTCCGGGCCCGCGTCCGGGTCCCGGCGGCCGTGGCCCCGGTGGCCCCGGCGGCCGTCCGGGTGGTCCGGGTGCCGGCGGCGCCCGTCCCGGCTTCCAGGGTCGTCCGGCCGGTCCGGGCTCGCGTCCGGCCGGTGGCGGCGGCTTCGGCGGCCCGCGTCCGGGTGGCGGTGCCCCCGGTGGTGGCGGTGGCGGCTTCGGTGGCGCCCGTCCGGGTGGCTTCGGCGGTCGTCCCGGTGGCCCGGGTGCCCGTGGTGGCACGCAGGGTGCCTTCGGCCGTGGCCCCGGTGGCCGTCCGGCCCGTGGCCGCAAGTCGAAGCGGGCGAAGCGCCAGGAGTACGAGGCCATGCAGGCCCCGTCCGTCGGCGGTGTGATGCTGCCCCGCGGCAACGGCCAGACCGTTCGCCTGTCCAGCGGCGCCTCGCTGATGGACTTCGCGGAGAAGATCAACGCCAACCCGGCCGCGCTCGTCTCCGTCATGTTCAACCTCGGTGAGATGGTCACCGCGACCCAGTCGGTCTCCGACGCGACCCTCGAGCTGCTGGCCGGCGAGATGGGCTTCCAGCTGGAGATCGTCAGCCGGGACGACGAGGACCGCGAGCTGCTGGAGTCGTTCGACATCGACTTCGGCGCCGACGAGGGCGACGAGGACCAGCTGGCCCCGCGCCCGCCGGTCGTCACCGTCATGGGTCACGTCGACCACGGTAAGACCCGCCTGCTGGACGCGATCCGCAAGTCCAACGTGGTGGCCGGCGAGGCCGGTGGCATCACCCAGCACATCGGTGCCTACCAGGTCGTCACCGAGGTGAACGGCGAGCAGCGTCCGATCACCTTCCTCGACACCCCGGGTCACGAGGCGTTCTCCGCCATGCGTGCCCGTGGTGCCAAGTCCACCGACATCGCGATCCTGGTGGTCGCGGCCAACGACGGTGTCATGCCGCAGACGGTCGAGGCGCTCAACCACGCCAAGGCCGCGGGCGTGCCGATCGTGGTCGCCGTCAACAAGATCGACGTCGAGGGCGCCGACCCGACCAAGGTGCGCGGTCAGCTGACCGAGTTCGGTCTGGTGGCCGAGGAGTACGGCGGCGACACCATGTTCGTCGACATCTCCGCGCGCCAGGGCCTGAACATCGAGCAGCTGCTCGAGGCCGTGGTCCTGACCGCCGACGCCTCGCTCGACCTGCGGGCCAACCCGGAGCAGGACGCGCAGGGTATTGCGATCGAGGCCCACCTCGACAAGGGCCGCGGCGCCATGGCGACCGTGCTCGTCCAGCGCGGTACGCTCCGCGTCGGCGACTCGATCGTCGTGGGCGACGCCTACGGCCGCGTCCGCGCGATGCTGGACGAGAACGGCAACAGCCTCACCGAGGCCGGCCCGTCCCGTCCGGTGCTGCTGCTCGGTCTGACCTCGGTGCCCCGCGCCGGCGACAGCTTCATCGTCGTCGACGAGGACCGCACCGCCCGTCAGATCGCCGAGAAGCGCTCGGCCCGCGACCGCAACGCCGCCTTCGCGCAGCGTCGGGTCCGGGTGTCCCTGGAGGACCTGGACAAGGCCATCGCCGCCGGCGAGATCGAGCAGCTCAACCTCATCATCAAGGGTGACGTCTCCGGTTCGGTCGAGGCCCTCGAGGACGCCCTCGTCAAGCTCGACGTGGGCGAGGAGGTCGAGCTCCGCATCCTGCACCGCGGCGTGGGTGCGATCACCGAGTCCGACGTCAACCTGGCGATGGGTTCGGACGCCATCATCATCGGCTTCAACGTGCGCGCCGAAGGCCGTGCGCGTACCGCGGCCGACAAGGAAGGCGTGGACGTCCGGTACTACTCGGTCATCTACCAGGCGATCGAGGAGATCGAGAACGCCCTCAAGGGCATGCTCAAGCCGGAGTACGAGGAGGTGCGCCTCGGCGCCGCGGAGATCCGCGAGGTCTTCCGCTCCTCCAAGTTCGGCAACATCGCCGGTGTCCTGGTCCGCGACGGCATCATCCGCCGCAACGCCAAGGCCCGCCTGCTGCGCGACGGCAAGGTCGTGGCGGAGAACCTCTCGATCGAGGGCCTGCGCCGCTTCAAGGACGACGCGACCGAGGTCCGCGAGGGCTTCGAGGCCGGTGTGACCCTGGGGTCGTTCAACGACATCAAGGTCGAGGACATCATCGAGACCTACGAGATGCGCGAGAAGCCGCGCGCGTAGTCGCTGGTCACCGGGGCCGGGGGGCGGGGGGGGTTTTCCGGGCCCCGGCCCCGGGGCGCGGGGGTGGGGGGGGGGGTGGCCACAGTCGGGGGTGGGGGCCGGGGTCGGGGCGGGCCCC
>NZ_JBHWGD010000073.1:0-5143 GCF_042733235.1 Kitasatospora sp. NPDC059722 | reverse complement strand
ACTCTCACAAAAAAAAACCCCCCCCGCGGCTCTGCGCCCCCCGCGGGGGGGGGGGGGGGGGGGGGGGGGGGGGGGGGGGGGGGTGCCCCCCCCCCCCCCCCCCGCCCCGGTCTCGCTGTGTAGGGTCCGGGGTAGTCAACAGACGCGGTGTCGGCCCGAGTCCGGGCCGTCCCCCCGAGGCCTTCCAGGTCGGCGAGACCTGTCACACATGTTCGTGGGAACACTCACCTTCGACCTGCTGCTGGGCGACGTCCACTCGCTCAAGGAGAAGCGTTCGATCGTGCGGCCCATCGTGGCCGAACTGCAGCGCAAGTACAGCGTGTGCGCTGCCGAGACCGGGAACCAGGATCTGCACCGCCGGGCCGAGATCGGTCTGGCGGTGGTGTCCGGCGAAGCCGGGTACGTCACCGAGATCCTGGACAGCTGTGAGCGGTTGGTCGCCGGCCGCCCCGAGGTGCAGCTCCTCGCCGCGAGGAGGCGCTACCACAACGACGACGACGAATAACCCCTGTGGAGCGCGCCGGCGGAAGTCGCCGTTCTCACACAGATCAGGACCCAGAGCGCCCGCAAGGCCGGGCGCGGGCCGGTACTTTGGGGCGTGGGCCCCGACGGGCAGGCAGCTCGCCCGGGTACCGGGCCCATTGCACGAGGAGGCAACGTGACCGACACCGCAAGGGCGCGCAAGCTCGCCGACCGCATCCAGGTGGTCGTCGCCCAGACCCTGGAGCGGCGGATCAAGGACCCGAGGCTCGGGTTCGTGACCATCACCGACACCCGGGTGACCGGGGACCTGCGCGAGGCCACCGTCTTCTACACCGTCTTCGGTGACGACACCGAGCGCGAGGCCACCGCGGCCGCGCTGGAGAGCGCCAAGGGCGTGCTCCGCTCGGAGGTCGGCAAGCAGACCGGGGTGCGCTTCACCCCGTCGCTGACCTTCGTCGCGGACGCCCTGCCGGAGAACGCCCGGAACATCGACGACCTGCTCGACCGGGCCCGCAGCTCCGACGCGGCCGTGCGCACGCAGGCCGCGGGCGCGACCTACGCCGGCGACGCGGACCCGTACAAGGTCCCGGCGTCCGAGCGTGACGACGAGGACGAGTAGTCATGACGGGTGAGCCGGCGCAGGCCGGTTCGGCGGCCGGTTCGACCACGGGGGCGTCCTTCACCAGCGCGGTGGAGGGTGCCCTCGCGGTGCTTCCAGGGTCGGCGCTCGCGGGCTCCGCGCTCCAGGGGCCGGTGCTCCCCGGGCCGCGGGCCGAGGAGAGCGGCTTCGAGCTGGTCTGGCAGGCCGTGGTGGCCGAGATCGGGCGGGCCGGCACGATCGACCTGATCTGCCACATCTGCCCGGACGGCGACGCCCTGGGCTCCGCCCTGGCGGCGGGGCTGGCACTGCGCGGGCTCGGTCACGACGTGCGGGTCTCCTTCGGCGACGATCCGCAGGTGGTGCCCGAGTCGCTCGCGTTCCTGCCCGGCCAGGAGCTGATCGTGCCGGCCGCCGAGGTGCCGGACACCCCCGAGCTGGTGCTCTGCTTCGACGTGGCCGCCGAGAGCCGGCTGGGCCTGCTGCACGCCAAGGCCTTCGCCGCGCCCGTGCTGGTGGTCCTCGACCACCACGCCTCCAACCCGGGCTTCGGCACCCACCAGCTGATCGACCCGACCGCGCCGGCCACCGCCGTGCTGGTCGACGAACTGCTGCGGCGGCTCGGCGTCGAGCTCGACCAGGACCTGGCCACCTGCCTCTACACCGGCGTCGCCACCGACACCGGCTCGTTCAAGTACCGGGCCACCACGCCCGCCACCCACGAACTCGCCGGGCGGCTGCTGGCCACCGGCATCCGGCACGACCTGATCTCCCGGCAGCTGTGGGACACCTCCTCCTTCGGCTACCTCAAGGTGCTCGCGGGCGCCCTCGACCGGGCGGTCTACGAGCCGGACGCCGCGGGCGGACTGGGACTCGTGTGGACCTGGGTGCCCTACCAGGACCTCGTGCTGTTCAGCGTCACGATCGAGGAGATCGAGGGGCTCATCGACATCCTGCGCCGCCCGGCCGAGGCCGAGGTGGCGCTGGTGCTCAAGCAGGACCCGGACGGGACGCTGCGCGGCTCCTCGCGCTCCAAGGGCGCCGTGGACGTCGCCGCGGCCTGCGCCGAACTCGGCGGCGGGGGGCACGTCTACGCGGCCGGGTTCAGCGCCCGGGCGGACGTGACCACCGTGGTCGGGCGGTTCCGGGACGCCCTGCGGCCGATGGGCTGAACGTCCCGCGTGTGATCATGCTGTGACCGTTGTTTGAGAGAAAGAACCCGATGAAGCGCAAAGGCACCGGCCCCGACGGCCTGGTGATCGTCGACAAGCCGGAGGGCATCACCTCGCACGGGGTGGTCGCCAAGCTGCGGTGGCTGGCCGGGACGCGGAAGGTCGGCCACGCCGGCACGCTCGACCCGATGGCCACCGGCGTGCTGGTGATCGGGGTCGAGCGGGCCACCCGGCTGCTCGGCCACCTGATGCTCACCGCCAAGACGTACGAGGCGACGATCCGCCTCGGCCAGACCACGATCACCGACGACCGGGAGGGCGAGGTCACCTCCTCCACCCCGGCGGACGGGGTGGAGCGGGCGGCGATCGACACCGGGATCGCGGCGCTGACCGGCGAGATCATGCAGGTGCCGTCCAAGGTCAGCGCGATCAAGATCGACGGCAAGCGGTCGTACGCGCGCGTGCGCGAGGGCGAGGAGTTCGAGCTCGCGGCCCGGCCGACGACGATCCACTCCTTCACCGTGCACGACCAGCGCGCCGCGGTCGCCGAGGACGGCACGCCGGTGATCGACCTGGACGTGACCGTCGAATGCTCCTCCGGCACCTACATCCGGGCGCTGGCCCGGGACCTCGGCGCCGGGCTCGGCGTCGGCGGGCACCTGACCGCGCTGCGGCGCACCAAGGTGGGGCCGTACTCGGTGGAGTCGGCACGGACCCTGGAGCAGCTGGAGGCCGCGGTCACCGGCGAGGCCGCCGCGGGGCTGGAGGTCATGCCGATCGCGGACGCGGCGGCGGCCGCCTTCCCGCGCTGGGACCTCGACGCCCCGCAGGCCGAGAAGCTGTCGCACGGCGCCCGGCTCAAGGCGCCCGGCATGGGCGTGGACGGGCCGATCGCCGTGTTCGGGCCGGACGGGCGCTTCCTCGCGCTGGTCGAGGAGCAGGGCGGGCAGGCGAAGCCCGTGGCGGTGTTCGTCGGCTGACGCCCCCCTTCTCGAACCGAAACCCCCGTCGGAGCCTTCCGGCGGGGGTTCATTCGTCTGTGGGAGCGCGCGAGGTGAAAGCCGGTGGTGAGCGGCGCGTGGGCGGTCGGGCCGTCCCCGGGACGGGCAGGTCTCCGGGCGTCGGACGAGGGACGCTTTCACGGGGGAGGACAGGCGCATGCCGGGATTCCTGGACGGCGACACGGCGGGCGATCCGGGGCGGTACCTGCTGCGGATCCGCGACCTCAACGGGCGGCTGCACGGCTTAGGGTTCGTCGCCGACCCGCAGGGCACCGTGCTGACCTCCCACGAGTGCGTCGCGGGCCTGGACCGCGTGGTGCTGCACACCCCCGGCGGGCAGACCCGGGTGCTCGGCCCGGACAGCGTGCTGCCGCTGCCGGGGCACGGGCTGGCGCTGCTGCGCACCGACGCGGTCGGCGGCCTGCCGGTGCCGCCGCTGCCGGTCGCCGCCGCGGGGGCCGGGTGCCAGGTGCTGCTGCCCGCGCTCGCCGGCGAGGACGGACGGGTGGTGGGGCTGCGCTGCGGCGTGCTCGGGGTGACGGGCGCGGGGTACGCGGCGCCGGACCGCGTCCACCTGCTGCGCGGGGTGCTGCTGCTCGACGTCCCCGTGGTCGGGGGCGTCGCCGTGCCGGCCGGGTCGCCGGTGCTGGACGCCCGCAGCGGCGCGGTGGTCGGGCTCGCCGCGCCCGCGCTGGGCGGTCCGTGGCACGGCGGCGCGCTGCCGGCGGTGCCGGCCGCCGGCGGGGTGGCGCCCGCGCCGGAGCTGGCCGGGCTGACGGCGCGCAACGCGGCGGCGGTGCCCGCGTACGGGCCCGCGCTCAACCTCGCCGGGGTGCTGCGGCTGGCCGGCGTCCAGCTGGGCTCCGCCGGGGCCGGTCCCGGCCGGGTGGCCGGGCTCGCCGCCGACCGGGTCGACCGGCCGGACGGCCTCGCCGGGGACGCGCCGGCAGCCACCGTCACCGTCCTCGTCGGCGCGCCGGGCAGCGGTCGCAGCACCGAGCTCGCCGCCCTCGCCGTGCGCCGCACCGACAGCGCCCGCCCGCTGCCCACGCTCTGGCTGCGCGGCGCGGACCTGCGGGCCGGGGACCGGTCGCTCGCCGAGCCGCTGGAGCGGGCGCTGGCCGGGGCGGCGGCCGAACTGGGCGTCGCGGCGCCCGCGCCGGAGCCCGTCGCAGCCCTCTGCGCGGCGGCGGGGCGGCCGCTGCTGGTCGTCCTGGACGGGCCGGAGGAGGCCCCCGTGGCGCCGGGCGCGGCCTGGCTGCGGGCCGCGGGGGAGTGGCTGACGGGCTGCGGGGCCCGGCTGCTGGCGGCATGCGGGGAGGAGAACTGGGAGACCCCGGCCGCGGGGGAGTGGAGCGAGCCGGGCGACGACGGCCCCGCCGACGACCGGCACCGCGATGAAGCGCACCAGGAGGCCGCGAACGGCGACCTGGCCAGCGCCCCGACCGTACGGGTGGTCCGCCCGGCGCCGCCCAGCCTCGCCGTGCACCGCCTCGGGCCGCTGCCGGCCGAGGCGGCGGAGCGCGTCCGGCGCCGGTACGGGCTGCCGCCGGGCCGGCCGGGCGCCGCCGACGCGCGGCACCCGCTGGCGGTGCGGCTGGCCGGCGAGCTGTGGGCGCTGGAGCTGGCGGGGGAGCCCGCGGACCGGGGCGAACTGTTCGGCGCGTACCTCGACCTGCGCTGCCTGCGGGTGGCGCAGCAGCTGGCGCTGTGGCCGGCCGGCGAGGGCCGGACGCGCCGCCCCGGGGCGCACCGCAAGGGCGCGGTGCGCCCGGCCGGGGGGGGGGCCGGGGGGGGGCGGCGGAAAGGCGCGGCGGGGTGCGGGGGGGTGGAACGAGCGGGCCGGCGGTTGATCGGGGCGGGGGAGGGCGGGCTGGAGCGCGGAAGGT
>NZ_JBHWGD010000072.1:33497-40611 GCF_042733235.1 Kitasatospora sp. NPDC059722 | reverse complement strand
GTGGTCCTGGGCGGGGGTCCCACGGGGGGGGGGGGCCGCGGCGGGGGGGGGGCGGGGGGCGGGGGGGGGGGCCGGGCGGTGGCGGGGCTCGCCGCCCGGGGCGTTACCGCTGCCCCAACAACGACCGTACCGCTCGACGTACCTGTAGGCATCGCCGCGCGCCCCCTTCACCTGTTTTCCACCGGCTGCCGAGAGTCCCGGAGGAACCGGCCGGGACCCGGGGTCGGCGCGGTTCGCCGACGGGCCCTTGCAAGCCCGGCGCCGAACCGTTTCTGCGCAGCTCACGCTAGGTTCGCCGGGCGCCCGGCCGACCGTTCCTGACGACTCCCTGACGCGCCGCCCGCCGATCTTTACGCCGCCTTGGCGGCCGCGTCGGACGCCCGGGGCCGGGGCCCAGGCCGCACGCCGGGTCAGAGGCCCGGCCGCCGCCCGAGGCGCACGCTCGCGACCCGGACCGTCCGGCGCGGCACGGCGCTCGGCAGCGCCACCAGCAGCGCCGCGGCCGTGAACAGCGCGAAGTGGCCGCCCTCCGGCCACGGGCCGGACCAGCCCAGCTCGGCGTGCCGGTGCTCGGCGAACGCGTTGCAGCACAGCCAGGCCGACAGCCCGATCACCGGCGCCGCCGACGGCCGGGAGAACGCGCCCGTCAGCCCGCTGAGCGCCGCGTACGCGGCCAGGGCGAACCAGCCCGAGTGCAGTTCCCCGAGCGTGCCGAGGCCGAGGGCGAGGACGCCCCCGGCGACGAGCGCGACGGTGCCGGACACCGCCACCGCGAGCCGGTCCACGACCGGGCGGTAGCGCTGCCCGCCGGGGCGCGCCGAGTACATCCGCACGGGCGACTACCCCTTCGTGCCGACGAGTTCGGGCACGTGGCCGATCGGCAGGTGCCACCGGGTGCGCCGGTGCAGGGCCTCCAGCTCGCGCTGGAGCGGCGGGGCCGGGACGGTCAGCACCGGGCACGCGGCCTCGCGCAGGCAGTGGGACGCGACGGAGCGCCGGAAGCCGCGGCGCAGCAGGCCTCCGCCGTGCCCGAGGACGAGGAGGTCGTCGGGGCGGTCGGCGATGTGGACGAGCGCCGGCCCGGTCTCGCCGCGGACGACGACCGGGTGCACCGGCACCCCCGGGTCGGCGCCGGCGAAGGCCGCGTCGAGCGCGTCGCGCAGACGTTGGTCGGCGGCGTCGCGGGCGGCGGTGAGCAGCGGCGGGCAGGGCGAGCGGCGGTAGCCGAGCTCGCCGCCCGGGGGCTCCCAGGCGAGGACCGGCACCAGCGCGGCGCCGGTGCGCCGGGCTTCGGCGGCTGCGCGGTGCAGCGCCGCGAGGCTGCCCAGTGAGCCGCTGACCCCGACCACCACCCGGGTGGTGCCGCAGTCGTCGTACCGCCGGTTGCCGTGCATGGTGTCGTCCTCGGGTCGTCGTTCGCGGGCCGCCGTTCACCGCGGTGCCGCGTTCGCCTCCAGCCAATCGCCGGAAGAACCACGGGTGGCGTTTCTTGGCGCTTCCTTGACGTCCGGGGCGGCCTTCCGAGCGCGTTCCATACGCCGGGCCCGTGGCCGTGGCCGGGTTCACTCCGGGACGGCGGCCGTGACCTGCGGCTTTGTGGCATGCAACAAGGCGCGTCCGGAATCCGGAGGCGGCGGTTCGTCCGGATCGCCCCTATTGCGGCGGCGACGGGTGGCGAAGGATTGGCAGGCCGTCCGGAGTGACCGATTCCGGGCGGATTCCTGCACCAGAAGGCTTCCCTCATGCCGCAGAGCACCCACATCGAGCAGTACGGGGTGGACACCATCCCGGACGCCGACCGCACCAGCACTCCCCGGGACGTGGTCAGCATCCTCGTCGGTTCGAACCTCGCGTTCGGCGTCGTCGTGTTCGGGTGGCTGCCGGTCTCGTTCGGGCTCTCGTTCTGGGCGAGCCTGAGCGCGCTGGTGCTCGGCACCGTCGCGGGGATCGTGCTGACGGCGCCGCTCGCGCTGGTGTCGCTGCGCACCGCGACGAACCTGTCGACCAGCTCGGGCGCGTTCTTCGGCGTGCGCGGGCGGCTGATCGGTTCGGTGGTCGGCCTGCTGCTGTCGCTCGGGTACACGGCGCTCGCGCTGTGGGTGGGCGGCGACGTGGTGGTCGGGGCGCTCAACCGGATGCTGGGGCTGCCCGCCGACGGCGTCGCGTACGTGGCGACGTACAGCGTGCTGGCGGTGCTGAGCGCGACGGCGGCCGTGTTCGGCTACCGGCTGCTGCTGAAGCTGGAGCGGGTGCTGATGTGGGCGATGGGCGCCCTGCTGCTGGCCGGGCTGTTCGCGTTCGCCCCGCACTTCGACGGCTCGGCGCACGGCGCCTACCTGCTGGGCGGATTCTGGCCGACCTGGCTGCTGGCGGTGGTCGCGGCCGGGCTGAGCGGGCCGATCGCGTTCATCACCCTGCTGGGCGACTACACCCGGTACGTCTCCCCGGCCCGGCACGCGCCGCGCAAGGTGCTGTGGTCGACGTGCCTGGGCCTGTTCCTGGGCCTGCTGATCCCCCAGGTGTTCGGCACCTTCACCGCCGTCGCGACCGGCGCGGGCAACGACTACGTGCACGGGCTGATCGCCGGTGCCCCGGCCTGGTTCCTGCTGCCGCTGCTGATCAACGGGCTGCTGGGCAGCGCGGGCAACACCGGCCTGATGCTGTACAGCATGGGCCTGGACCTGGACGCGATCCTGCCGCGCGCCACCCGGCTGCAGGCCACCTACGTCGTGGCGGCGCTCTCGGCCGTGCTGGTCTTCCTGGGCCACTTCGTGTGGAACGCGCAGGACGCCGTCACCTCCTTCGTGCTGGTGCTGACCGCGATCGGCGCGCCCTGGGCCGTGATCACGCTGATCGGGCACCGGCGCTTCCGCGGCGACTACGACCAGCACTCGCTCCAGGTGCTCAACCAGCGCACCCGCGGCGGCATCTACTGGTACCGGGGCGGCTGGAACGTCCCGGCGACGGTGGCCTGGGCGGCGGGCAGCGCGCTCGGCCTGTGCGCGGTGGACACCCCCGCCTACCAGGGGCCGCTGCTGCCGCTGACCGGCGGGATCGACCTGAGCTTCGTGCTGTCGGGCGCGCTCGCGGCCGCGCTCTACGTGCTGCTCTCGCGCGGGGCGCGCGGCAAGGCGCCGGCGCTGGCGAAGCGGGAGGCGGTCCGGGAGACGACCTCCGAAACGGTGCACTGAGACCGCATGGTGCTATCGTCAGTAGCACCATGTTGCTGAAGCTGGACATCGGCGACGCCCGTCCCCTGCACGAGCAGGTGGCGGGCGCGATCCGTCGGGCCGTCGCCGAGGGCGAGTGCGCCCCCGGTGACAAGCTGCCGCCCGCCCGGGACCTCGCGCGGGCCCTCGGCGTCAACACCAACACCGTCCTGCGCGGGCTGCGCGCCCTGCGCGACGAGGGCGTGCTGGAGTTCCGCCGCGGCCGCGGCATCACAATCGCCGCCGACGCCGGATCGCGCGCCGAACTGGTCGACCGCGTACGCGAGTTGATCGCGGACGCGGCCCAGGCCGGCTACAGCAGGAACGATCTCGTGGATCTGATCAGGGGGATGCCGTGAACGACTCGGAGCCTGTAGTACCCACCGCGACGGAGCGAGGGCCACGCCGGGGAGGGCCCTGGGCGGCCGCGGCCTTCGCGGCCGGCGTGCTCGGGCTGCTCGTCGCACTCCCGCTGGCGGCGGCCGACCGGCTGCCGGACCCGGTGGCCACCCACTGGAGCGGCAGTCGGCCGGACGGCTCGATGTCGCTCACCGCCGCCGCGCTGTTCCCCGCCGTGATCTGGCTGGGCCTGGTCGCCCTCGCCGCCGTCGTCCGCCGCTTCCGGGGCCGCCAGGCGCCGGGCGCGCCCGGGGCGATCCTGGCCGCCGGCGGGGTGCTGCTGAGCGGCGCCCAGGCGTCGATCGTGCACGCCAACCTCGACCGCGCACGCTGGCAGGACGCCGCCTCGATGGACGCCTGGGTGATCCTCATCGTCCTGACGACGGGCGCCGCCGGCCTCGTCACCTGGCTCGCGACCCGCACGCCCGCCACCGGCACCGCCCCCACCGGCCCGCGCGGCCCGGTCATGACGCTCCCGGCCGGGGAGCGGGTGGTCTGGCTGTCCCGCACCTCCAACGTCTGGATGCAGCTCGCCGCCGCCGTCCTCGGCCTCGGCGCGGCCGGCACCGCCCTGGCCGGCGCCACCGGGCTGACCCCCGGGCACTGGTCGCTCACCACCACGCTCGCGATCCTCGCGCTGACCGTCCTCGCCTGCTCCTCCGTGCAGGCCCGGGTCACCACGAAGGGCCTGGACGTCGGCTTCGGCCCGTTCGGCTGGCCCCGGCGGCACTGGTCCCCCGCGGACATCGGCGCGGCCCGCGCCGAGCGGCGCACCGCCGCCCAGGCCGGCGGCTGGGGCTACCGGGTCAACGGCCTCGGCACCACCCTGATGCTCCGCGGCGGCGACTGCCTGGTCGTCGAGAGCCGCCAGGGCCACCGGTTCGCCGTCAGCGTCGACGACGCCGAACGCGGCGCCGCGCTGCTCAACTCCCTCGCCGAACGGGCGAAGGCCACGACCGCCTGAGCTCCCCCGCCACCTTCCGCAGCCCGGGGCGGGGGGCGGGCCGCGGCGCGGCGGTGGCGCCCGGCGGGCGGGGGGCGGGCCCGGGACGGGGGCGCGCCCCCGGGCCCGCCCCCCCCCGCGCCGGGCCCCCCCCCCCCGCGCGCCCCGCCGGCGGCGCGCCGCCCCGGGGCGCCGCGGCGTTCCTCCCGGGCTGCGGCGTTCCGTCCAGGATCCGGGCGCGGAGGCCGTGTCGTGGTTCCCCGAAGTCCTGCGCAGCCCTTCGAAGTCCTTCGAAACGATGGCTGGAGCCCCGCCCCGCGCCTCATAATTCCCCTATGCCGAGCGAGTTGAGATACGAGCCGCCGCTGCGCCTGCCCGCCGTCGTCACCGACCGATGGGGCCGTGCCGACACCGTCCTGGTCAACGACGGGCAGACCTTCTCCCTGCTCCTGCGGGGCAACCGGTACGAGGGCGACAGCCTCGACTCCCTCGAACTCGTCGGCCGGCTCGACGAGGACGCCCTGCCGCCCGACCTGACCCGGCTCGACGAACTCTGCTCCTGCACGATCGAGTGGCGCACCCCGCTCCAGGTCACCGGTCCCGGCCCGGACCCGCGACCCGGCCTCCTGCACGCCCGGCTCGTCCTCGGCGACGCCAACCCCGACGGCAGTCTCGACGCCCTGCACGTGACCCTCGAACTCGACCTGCCCGACGACGCCGGCACCGTCGCCTCCGGCGGGCCCTGGGAGGACATGGAGGACGCGCTCCTCGACCTCCAGCGCCGGCTCCCGCCCGGCACCGCCCTCGCGGCCTGCATCGCGTGCGCGTTCTCCGACTACTCCCCGGCCGGTTCCGGCTTCATCGGCTCGATGGCCTGCTTCCGCGGCGCCAAGGACGCCTACCGCGGCGTCACCGGCAAGGCCGACATCTTCCGCCTCTGGGACCGCCGCACCGGCTTCGCCCAGGAGACCTTCCACTGCGCCGAGTTCGAGCCCCGCCGACCGGGCACCGGCTACCGGGGGTAGGACCGGGGCCGCACCCAGCGGAAACCACTCGTTCCGGTGGTGTGGGGTCGTGCGGCGGCGCGGGTACAACAGAGGCAGCGCCGAGCCTCAAGGAGGCGTCCATGATCCCCCACTGGCGTGCCGTCAGAACTCCCTCACCCGATCCGTCCGACCCGACCGACCCGTCCGGCTCCCAGGACGAACGGACCGTCACCTTCCTGCGCCTCGGCGTCGGGCTGATCGGCATCCTCCTGCCGATCGCCCTGCCGCTGGGCAACTGGCTGTTCGCCGAGCTCAGGGGCCTGAGCACGAACGGCTACTGGCCCGCGTCGATGAGCGGCGCCTACTACTCCAGCACGCGGAACGTCTTCGTCGGGAGCCTGTGCGCCCTCGGGGTGTTCCTCGTCTGCTACCGCTTCGACCGCCGGGACGACCGCTGGAGCACGGCGGCCGGGGCGTGCGCGCTCGGTGTCGCGCTCTGCCCGACCTCGCCACCGAACCCGACGGCGTTCCAGGCCACGATCGGGGCCGTCCACCTCGTCCTCGCCGCGCTGCTGTACATCGTCCTGGCCCTGTTCTCCGTCTACTCCTTCCGCGACCCGCGGTACGAGCGCAAGCCGTGGGTCGCCCGCGGCTACCTGGCGGCCGGCGTGCTGATCCCCGCGCTGCTCCTGCTGGCCGCCGTCGCCGCGCTCACCCACCTCGGCACGGACTGGCCGATCCGCCCGGTCTACCTGTGCGAATGGCTCGCCACCTGGGCCTTCGGCGCGGCCTGGACGGGCGCCGCGGTCGAACTCGCCGCCGCGGCGGGCCCGTCCGGCTCGCGCGCCACCGTCGCACCGACCGCGGACCCGGCGCCGCAGTAGCCGGCGCACCGGTTCGCGTGACCGCCGCGCGGGGCCGGCCCCGCGCGGCGGCCCGCTGGACGCGACACGGACGGACGCACCACGAAGAACGCGCTGGTACCCGGCCGCGACCGGGACATCGCGATGGACGCGGGTGTGGCGGTCGAGCGCCGAGCGCGCGGCCTCACGACCCCGTCGCGGAGACCAGGCCCGCCTCGTAGGCGAGGATCACCAGCTGCACGCGGTCGCGGGCGTCGAGCTTGGCGAGCAGCCGGGTCATGTACGTCTTGACGGTGGCGATGCTGAGCACGAGCTCGGCCGCGATCTCGCCGTTGGACAGGCCCCGCCCGACGAGGGTGAGGATCTCGCGCTCGCGCCCGGTGATCGCGGCGAGGCGCGGGTGCTCCGACGCCGATGCGGAGACCGGTGCCGGGGCCTGCCCCGCGAAGGCGGAGATCAGGCGGCGGGTGACGCTCGGCGCGATGAGCGCCTCCCCCGCCGCGACCACCCGCACGGCGGCGAGGATGTCGTCCAGCGCCATGTCCTTGACCAGGAACCCGGACGCCCCGGCCCGCAGCGCCGCGTACACGTGGTCGTCGTCGTCGAACGTGGTGAGTACGACGACCCGGGTCGGGGCGGCCGCGGGCGGGGGGCGGGGGGGGGGGGGGGGGGTGTGAGTCACTCGCGCCCCACAGCTCGAGAGAGTCTGTGTGT
>NZ_JBHWGD010000072.1:4753-33487 GCF_042733235.1 Kitasatospora sp. NPDC059722 | reverse complement strand
CACCCCGCCGCCCCCGCCCCGCCGGGCCGCTGACAGGTGGTCTTCGTGTTCGTAGGTGTGGAGTACGACGACCCGGGTCGGCCCGCCGGCGGCGGTGACCAGGCGGGTGGCCTCGATGCCGTCCGTGCCGGGCATCCGGATGTCCATCACGACGACGTCCGGCCGCAGTTCGGCGGCCAGCCGGACGGCGTCGGCGCCGGTGCCGGCCTCGCCGACCACCTCGACGTCGTCCGTCTCCGCGATCACCATCTCCAGCGCGGCGCGCACCAGCGGCTGGTCGTCGGCCAGCACGACGCGGACCACCCGCTGTTCCACCGGCCCGCTCGCGGTCCCGCTCACCGACCCGCTCACCGGCCCGCCTCCGCCCGCAGGGGCAGCCGGGCCGCGACCCGGAACCCGCCCCCGGGGCGCGGCCCGGCGCTGAACTCGCCGTCCAGCAGCGCGACCCGCTCGCGCAGCCCGGCCAGGCCGAAGCCGCTGCCCGGGGCGGTGCCGTGGCCCCGGCCCCGGTCGGTGATCTCGACGGACACCTCGTCCTCCTTCGTGCGGTCGACGGAGACCCGGCAGGCGCTCGCGCCCGCGTGGCGCACCACGTTGGTGACGGACTCCTGGATGACACGGAACACCGCGAGGTCCAACTCGTCCGGGAGTCCGGCCTGTTCACCGAGCCGCCGGACCTCCACCGCGACACCCGCGGCGGTGGTCGCGGCGGCCAGCCGGTCGAGGTCGGCCAGGCCCTGCGGCACGGTGGCCGAGGCCTCCCCCTCGGCCTGGCGCAGCGCGACGAGCATCCGGCGCAGCCCGGCGAGCGTCTCCCGTCCGGCGGTCTCGATCGCGCCGAGCGCCTCCTTGGCCCGCTCCGGCCGGGTGTCGATGACCCGGCGGGCGGCGCCGGCCTGGAGGGCGATGATGCCGATGCTGTGGGCGACGGTGTCGTGCATCTCGCGGGCGATCCGCAGGCGTTCGCCGGTGACGGCCGCCGCGGCCGCCCGGGTGCTCAGCGCCTCGGCGTGCTCGCGGTTCTGCCGCACCGAGCGCCCGGCCAGCCAGGCGACGAGGGCGAGCAGCGCGGCTCCGTCGGCGGACCCGATGTGGGTGCCGGTGAAGATGCCGACGGTGTTGCCGTGCACGAGCCCCATGTGCAGCACGAGGAACGTCATGACCAGGGCGAACGCGCTCCGGGAGGAGCGGCGCGGCGCGGTGGCGGTGATCAGGCAGAGGGCGGCGTCGACGGCGAGCAGCGAGGCCGGGGGCACCTGGGTGTTGGCGGCCCAGCCGTCCGTCTCCGTCCAGGTGGCGATCAGCAGCAGTGCCACGGAGAGCACCGGCAGACGGCGCACGAGGGCGGCGCCGGCGAAGGCGACGGCGGTGTCGAGCAGGGTGAACGCCAGGCCGCCGTGCG
Source organism: Kitasatospora sp. NPDC059722 (assembly GCF_042733235.1). Lineage (NCBI taxonomy): Bacteria > Bacillati > Actinomycetota > Actinomycetes > Kitasatosporales > Streptomycetaceae > Kitasatospora > Kitasatospora sp. NPDC059722. The sequence goes on along the minus strand of NZ_JBHWGD010000072.1, from coordinate 32,085 downwards.
CGGCGGCGCCGCTGTGCTGCCGGGCGGTGCCGCCGAGCACGACGGCGGGGTAGGCGGCGGCCGCGCACCAGGCGAGTCCCACCCAGGCCTCGGGCGGGACGCGCCGGAACAGCGGCGGGGTCGGCGTCGTGATCATGGTGGTGATCGTATCGACGGATCGTCGGCGGGTCATCAAACCGTGGTTGTACGACCGGGGATGACGGCCGGGGCCGCACGGTGTCAGCGCCGGTCCGATGCGGCGGTCCGGTCCGCTCCGGCACCGTATTGCCCATGATCGAAGTCACCGAGCTGACCAAGCGCTACGGCCGCCGGACCGCCGTGGACGGCCTCACCTTCACCGTCCGCCCCGGCCACGTCACCGGCTTCCTCGGCCCCAACGGCGCCGGGAAGTCCACCACCCTGCGGATGGTCCTCGGCCTCAACGAGCCGACCTCCGGCACCGCGACCGTCGACGGACGCTCCTTCCGCGACCTCAAGCGCGGCCTGCGCCACGTCGGCGCACTGCTCGACGCCGCCGACGTCCACGGCGGCCGCACCGGCCGCGCCCACCTGCGGGCACTGGCGCGCAGCAACGCGATCCCGCTCGGGCGGGTCGACGAGCTGCTCGCCGAGGTCGGCCTGGCGGATGCCGCGCGCCGCCGGATCGGCGGGTACTCGCTCGGCATGCGCCAGCGGCTCGGCATCGCGGGCGCCCTGCTCGGCGACCCTCCGGTGCTCCTCTTCGACGAGCCGCTCAACGGCCTCGACCCGGAGGGCGTCCTGTGGGTGCGCGGCCTGTTCCGCCGCCTGGCGGCCGAGGGGCGGACGGTCTTCGTCTCCAGCCACCTGATGAGCGAGATGGAGCACACCGCCGACCGGCTGGTCGTGATCGGCCGGGGCCGGCTGATCGCCGACGAGGGCCTGGCGGAGTTCTCCGCGAGGGCCGGCCGGTCGAGCGTGACCGTCGTCGCGGCCGAACCCACCCGGCTGGCCGGGGTGTTGACGGCCGCCGGCGCCACCGTCCGGCCGGCCCCGGAGGGCGCCCTCGCCGTCACCGGCCTCTCCGCCCCGCGGATCGGCGAACTCGCCCTGGAAAACCGCCTCTTGCTGCACGCCCTCACCACCCGCGGCGCCTCCCTGGAGGAGGCGTTCATGGAACTGACCGCCGACAGCGTCGAATACCTCGCCGGAGAGTCCCGTTGAGCACCCTCGCCATGACCGCCACCACCACCGCGCCGGGCCGCGCCCGCTTCCGCGACCTCCTCGCCGCCGAGTGGATCAAGTTCTGGTCGCTGCGCTCGACCCCGTGGGTCCTGCTGCTCGGCGCCGCCGTGGTCGTCCTCGCCGCCGTCAAGAACGCCACCTACACGTACGACCACTTCGAGCCCGGCCCGACGGCCGGCTACCACCAGGCCGCGCTCGACTCGGCGTTCAGCGCCGTCGGCGCCGACGTCGTCATGCTGGTGGGAGGCGGGCTCGGCGCGTTCGTCGTCGTCTGCGAGTACGCCAGCGGCCTCATCCGGGCGAGTCTCGCGGCCGTCCCCGACCGGCGGGCGCTGCTGCTCGCCAAGGCGGCCGTGCTGACGGGCGTGATGCTCGGCTGGGGCGCCGCGGTCTCGGGCACCGCCTTCGGCGTGGCACAGGCGATCATCGGCGGCCGGGGCATCGGGCTGCCGATCACCGACCCGGGCGCGTTCCGGTTCGTCGCGGCGGCCGCGCTGTTCGCGCCGGTCTGCGCGCTCGTCGGACTGTGCCTGGGCGTGCTGATCCGGCACACGGCGGCGAGCGTCGTGAGCACGATCCTGGTGCTGTTCTTCGTGCCGTCGTTCTTCACCGACACCTACCACTGGTCCGCCGACGTCGCGCACGCCCTGCCGTTCACCGCGTGGCGCCGGTTGGCCCAGGTGGACCTGACGAACCAGCGGGTGTCGCCGTACCCGGCCACGGTCGCGAGCGGCTGGATCACGTTCGCGGTGTGGTCCGTCGCGGCGGTCGCGATCGCCGCGCTCACGATCCGGCGCCGGGACCACTGACGGGCGCGCCGAATGGCGGGCGAACGACGAGCGCACTGAACGACGAGCGGGGCCCGCCACGGGGGTGCGGGCCCCGCGTCACCTGGTGCGCCCGGCCGCCAGGTCCGCCGCCGCGACCACCAGCGCCGCCAGGACCAGGCCCGCCGCGACCGTCGCCCCCAGCTCGAAGGCGACCGCCCAGTCCGGGTTCCTCCCGCGGGCGTGGGCGAAGAAGACCGAGCCGACGATCGCGATCCCCACCGCCGAACCGACGCGCTGCGCGGTCTGCAGCACCCCGCCCGCACTGCCGGCCCGGGCGAGCGGGACCTGCGAGAGCGTCAGCGTCTGGTTCGGCGAGATCACCAGCCCGCTGCCCGTCCCCGCCACCAGGAGCGGCAGCGCCGTCGCCCAGCCCGCCCACGTCCCGGGCCCCAGCCGGACCGCCAGGATCGACGCCCCGAGCCCGACGAGCACCAGCACCAGCCCGAACACCACCAGCCGCCGCCCCAGCCGGGTCACCACCCGCCCGCCGAGCGCGGCCGAGACGGCCGAACCCACCGCGAACGGCGTGATCGACAGACCCGCCGCCAGCGCCGAGTAGTGCAGCCCCGCCTGGAGGTACAGCGTGAAGATGAAGAAGATCGCCGTGAACCCCGCGAAGTACACCAGCGACAGCGCCACCCCCGCCGCGTACGGGCGCACCGCGAACAGCTCCATGTTCACGAGCGGCTCCCGCCGCCGCGCGTAGTGCCGCTCCCACCCGACGAACGCCCCCAGCAGCAGCACCGCCACCGGCAGCAGCAGCCACCGCGCCGGGCTGTGCCACTGCTGCTCCTGGACGAACGGCAGCAGCAGCGCCACCGTCCCGCCGCCGAGCAGCACCACCCCGACCGGGTCGAAGTCCCGGTGCCCCGCCCGCTCACCCGCCGGCGGGGGCGGCGGCAGCAGGTGGTAGGCGACCGGCAGCGCCGCGATCCCGATCGGCAGGTTGACCAGGAACACCCACCGCCAGCCGTCCTGCGGCCCGAACAGGTGGATCAGCAGCCCGCCCAGCAGCGGGCCGACCGCCGTCGACACCCCGATCGTCGACCCCAGCGCACCGAACGCCCGCCCCCGCTCGGCCCCCTGGAACAGCGTCTGGATGAACCCGGACACCTGCGGCACCAGCACCCCGCCCGCCGCGCCCTGGAACAGCCGGGCCAGCACCAGCCACGTCTGGTCCTGCGCCGCCCCCGCGAGCGCGCTGGCCAGCGTGAACAGCGCCAGCCCGGTCAGGAACACCGCCCGCCGGCTGCGCGCGTCCCCGAGCCGCCCGGCCGGGACCAGCACGAGCCCGAAGGCCAGCGCGTAGCCGCTCAGCACCCACTGCAGGCCGCTCTCCGACATGTGCAGCCCGGTGCGGACGGTCGGCAGGGCGACGTTCACGATGCTGACGTCCAGCAGCGTCATGAACCCGGCCACCAGGCACACCGCGAGCGCCCGCCAGCGCCGCGCCCCGGCCCGCCCGCCGACGGCGGAGGCGCCCCGGGACGGCGGGCGCGCGGTGCTGTTGGGGGGATCGGGGTTCATGGGGAGCCTTCTCCGGACCTCCGGACGCCCGGCATCGTCGGACGCCCGGCATCGCCCTGGGGGCCTCATCCTCACCCCGCCCGACCGCGGGGGCCACCCGGCTCACCCGGACGGCCGAACCGCCGCGCGGCGGGCCCGCGGGCGCGGCGAGGCTGGGCGCATGACCGTCGACACCGAGACCACGCCGTCCGCCCCGCCCGTGCTGGACGTCCGGCAGCGGAACGTCGTCTTCGCCACGATCGTGCTCGGCATGCTGCTGGCCGCCCTCGACCAGACGATCGTCGGCACCGCGCTGCCCACCATCGTCGCGGACCTGGGCGGCGCCGCCCACATGTCCTGGGTGGTCACCTCCTACCTGCTCGCCGAGACCGTCGCCACCGTGCTGGCCGGCAAGTTCGGCGACCTGTACGGGCGCAAGCTGCTCTTCCAGGTGTCCGCGATCGTCTTCATCACCGGCTCGTTCTTCTGCGGCCTGGCGACGAACATGACGCTGCTGATCGCCTGGCGCGCCCTCCAGGGCATCGGCGCGGGCGGCCTGATGGTCACCGCGATGGCGCTGATCGCCGACGTCATCCCGCTGCGGGAGCGCGGCAAGTACCAGGGAGCGATCGGCGCGGTGTTCGGCGTGGCGACGGTCATCGGCCCGCTGCTCGGCGGGCTGTTCACCGACCACCTGTCCTGGCGCTGGGCGTTCTACGTCAACGTGCCGATCGCCGTCCTCGTGGTCGTCGCGGCGGCCCGGACGATCCCCTCGGTGCGGGCCGCCGTCCGGCCGGTCATCGACTACCTGGGGATCGCGCTGGTCGCGGTCGGGGCCGGCGCCCTGATCCTGGCCACCAGTTGGGGCGGCAACCAGTACGCGTGGGGCTCGGCGACGATCATCGGCCTGTTCGCGGGCGGCGCCGTGGCGCTCGCCCTGTTCTGCGTGGTCGAGACGCGCGCGGCCCAACCCATGCTGCCCATGCGGCTGTTCCGCAACCCGGTGTTCGCGGTCTGCTCGGTGCTCAGCTTCATCGTCGGCTTCGCCATGCTCGGCGCGCTGACCTTCCTGCCGACCTTCCTCCAGTACGTGGACGGCGACTCCGCCACCGTCTCCGGCGTCCGCATGCTCCCGATGGTCATCGGCCTGCTGCTCGCCTCCATCGCCAGCGGCAACGTCGTCAGCAAGACCGGCCAGTACCGGCTGTTCCCCATCGCCGGCACCCTCGTGATGGCCCTCGGCCTCTACCTGCTCTCGCTGCTCAAACCCGGGACGGGCACCGCACTCGCCTCGCTGTACATGTTCGTCCTCGGCGTCGGCATCGGGCTGAGCATGCAGGTGCTCACCATCGCGGTGCAGAACACCGTCGACTACGCGGACCTCGGCACCGCCACCTCCGGCGTCACGTTCTTCCGCACCATCGGCAGCTCCTTCGGCACCGCCGTCTTCGGCACCATCTATGCCAACAGCCTGAAGACCGAACTCGCCGACGGCATCGCCTCCTCCGCCCGCCTCACCGGCGCGAGCCCGGCCGTGCTCGGCAAGGCCGCCGAGAGCCCGCAGGGCCTGCACGCGCTGCCCGCCGACCAGGCCGCGCCGATCGTCCAGGCGTACTCCGACGCCCTGCACACCGTCTACCTGTGGACCATCCCGGTCGCGGTGGTCGGCTTCGTCGTCGCGCTGTTCCTCAAGCAGGTCAAGCTGCGCGACACCGCGCGGGCCGGCTCCACCGACCTCGGCGAGGCCTTCGCCCAGCCGACCACCAGCGACGCCGACCCGCACCTGGAGTACTCGGTCTGCAAGATCGTGCGCGGGGTCGACCTCGACGCCGTCCGCTCGATCGTCTCCACCGCCGACACCCGCGTCGACCTCGCCGGCGCGTGGGCCCTCATGGAGGTCGCCGGCCACACCAAGGCCGTCGGCCGGGCCTCCCTCGACCTCATCGCCGCGCGCAAGCGCGTCCCGCCCGAGGTCCTGGAACCGGTCTTCGACCGCATGACCGACGAGGGTTACCTCACCCGCGACGGCGACCAGCTGATCCCCACCGAGGCCGGCCGCCGGCAGATCACCGCCCTGGCCCGCGCCTGGTCCGACTGGCTCAACGCCCGCCTCGACGCCGACGCCGGCCGCCCCCGCAGCCCCCGACTGCGCACCGCCGCCGACGCCATCGCCTGGCGCCTCCTCGTCGAGGACCTCACCAACGGCCTCCCGGCCCACGCCCGCCCGAAGGCCCCGGCGACGGTGCCGGCGGAGTAGGCGGCGAGGCCCCTACGCCAGCGGCTTGGCCAGGACGAGTTCGCGGCCGGTGCCGTCGTCGAGGAGGTCGCCGAGCTCGTCGGTGTCGGCGAAGGCGTGGCGGCGGTAGAGGGCGATCGCGGCGTCGTTGTGGGGCGTGACGGCGAGCTTCAGGGTGGAGCAGCCCTGGGCGGCGGCCCACTTGGCGATCTCGGTGATCAGGAGGTCGCCGGCGCCCCGGCCGCGGGCCTGCGGGGCGACCCACATCGAGATGAGCTCGGCGGCCGTCGGGTCCTCGTCGGCGGGGACGCCGCTGGCCATGGCGACGGGCGTGCCGTCCAGGACGGCGACCAGGTCGAGCGCGCCGGGGATCTCCAGGCGCGAGCGCCAGCGGTCCTCGTGGTCGCCGGGCCCCTGCCAGTCGGCCAGGGTGGAGCCGAAGGCGTACGGCGCCTCGGCGAGCGCGGCGAGGCGCAGCTCGCGGAAGACGGGCCAGTCGTCGGAGGAGAGGATTCGCAGTTCAAGCATGGTGCGGACCTTGCCGCACCGGGCACCGGTACGGCAAGCCCATTATCCGGTGAGGGGCGGGTCCGCCCTGGTTCGGAGGACCGTCACGACCGGCGGAGACGGGATCGCTCCGCACTGTCCGTCAGCCGGTCATGGGCGGGTTGAGGCGGGCGAAGGCCTCCTGGCGGCGGTAGGGGAAGTAGGGGTAGGGGGCGGTGCGGTGGCTGGCGGCGTCGAGGCGGGTGATCTGGTCGGGGGTGAGGGACCAGCCGACGGCGCCGAGGTTCTGGCGGAGCTGGTCCTCGTTGCGGGCGCCGATGATGACGGAGGAGACGGTCGGGCGGCGCAGGAGCCAGTTGATCGCCACCTGGGGGACGGTGCGGCCGGTCTCCTCGGCGATCTCGTCGAGGGCGTCGACGACGCGGTGGAGGTGGTCGTCCTCGACCGGGGGGCCGTAGTCGGCGGTGTCGTGGAGACGGCTGCCGGCCGGGACGGGCGTGCCGCGGCGGATCCTGCCGGTGAGGCGGCCCCAGCCGAGCGGGCTCCAGACGAGGGCGCCGACTCCCTGGTCGGCGGCCAGCGGCATCAGCTCCCACTCGTAGTCGCGGCCGACGAGCGAGTAGTAGACCTGGTGGGCGGCGTAGCGGGGGCGGCCGTGGCGGTCGGCGGCGGCGAGGGACTTCATGAGCTGCCAGCCGGAGAAGTTGGACACGCCGGTGTAGCGGACCTTGCCGGCGCGGACGAGGTCGTCGAAGGTGGCCAGGACCTCCTCGACGGGGGTCGCGGCGTCGAAGGCGTGGAGCTGGAAGAGGTCGATGTAGTCGGTGCCGAGGCGGCGCAGGGCGTCGTCGACGGCCTTGGTGAGGCGGGCCCGGGAGGTGCCGGCGTCGTTGGGGCCCTCACCGGTGGGCAGGCCGGCCTTGGTGGAGATGAGGACCCGGTCGCGGCGGCCGTGGACGGCCTTGCCGAGCACCTCCTCGGAGGCGCCGTCGGAGTAGACGTCGGCGGTGTCGAACATCGTCACGCCGGCGTCGATGGCGATGTCGAGGAGGCGGCGGGCCTCCTGGTCGCCGGTGGTGCCCCAGGCGCCGAAGAGCGGGCCCCGCCCGCCGAAGGTGCCGGTGCCGAGGCTGAGCACGGGGACCTTGAGGCCGGACGCGCCGAGCTGACGGTATTCCATGGTGGTTGCTCCCCCAGGAGGCGACTAACGGGACGGTCGTTCCGTTAGGATGACTCGACCGTAGCAGAGTCCGACGAGCTAATGGAACAGGAATCCCGTTAATGGTCGACGAGAGCCAGCCCGTCCCGGGCACCGTCCGCCCCGGCGGCCGCACCGCGCGCGTGCGCGCCGCCGTCCTGCGCGCCGCGGAGGACGCGCTCGTCGAGCACGGCTTCGCCGGCCTCGACCTCGGCGACATCGCCCAGCGCGCCGAGGTCGGGCGCACCACCGTCTACCGGCGCTGGGGCGGCACCAGCGCCCTGGTCGCCGACCTGCTCGCGGACATGGCCGAGCAGTCGCTGCCGCGCACCCGCAGCGGCTCGCTCGCCGAGGACCTGCGCGCCAACGCGCGGCTGGTCCAGCGCACCCTCGCCGACCCGCGCCAGGGCGCGCTGTTCCGCGCGGTGATCGTCGCGGCGAACGGCGACGCGGGCGCGGCGGAGGCGCTCCGGCGCTTCTACGAGGTGCGGGTCGCCGAGTGGGCGCCGTGCGTCACTGAGGCCGTCGAGCGCGGCGAACTGCCCGCCGGCACCGACCCGGCGGAGGTCGTGCGGGCCGTCTCGGCCCCGCTCTACTACCGGATGCTCACGACGGCCGACCCGCTGGACGAGGCCGCAGCCGACCGCGCCGCAGCAGCCGCCGAGGCGGCGGCCCGGGCCGGGGCGTACTGCCGCTGAACCGCGAACGGCCGCACAGCACAGGGGCGTTGTGCGGCCGAAGGGCCAGGAACACCAGGGTCACCGGGCCGCTTCCTCCAGGACCGCCATCGCCGCGTTGTGGCCGGGGATGCCGCTGACTCCCCCGCCGCGTACCGCCCCCGCGCCGCACAGCAGCACGTTCGGGTGGGCCGTCGCCACGCCCCAGCGTTCGGCGGCGCCGGCCGGATCCCCTTCCGCGTACGGGAAGGACAGGTCGCGGTGGAAGATGTGACCGCCCGGCAGGCCGAGCTCGCGCTCCAGGTCCAGCGGCGTCTTCGCCTCCACACAGGGCCGCCCGTCGGCATCCGTCGCCAGGCAGTCGGCGATCGGCTCGGCGAGCACGTCGTCCAGCTGCGCCAGACTCGCCGCCAGCGCACGGGCCTTGACGTCCTCGTACGTCGACGGGTCCGCGAACAGCCGTGCGGGCACGTGGAGCCCGAAGAGGGTCAGGGTGTGGAGGCCCTGCCCGATCGCGCCAGGGCCGAGGATCGAGCTGTCGGTGAGCGTGTGGCAGTAGATCTCGGACGGCGGCGCCGAGGGCAGCCGGCCCGACGCCGCCTCGCCGTACGCCGCCTCCAACTGCCGGTAGCCTTCGGCGATGTGGAACGTCCCGGAGAAGGCGTCCCGCGGGTCGACGGCGGAGTCGCGGAGGGCGGGAAGTCGGCGCAACACCATGTTGACCTTCAACTGCGCTCCTTCCGGCGGAAGTTCAGCTGAAGGCTCGCCACCGAGAAGCCGTGCCAGCGTCGCCGGCGCCGCGTTCACCAGTACCTTGGCACCCACCACCACCGCTTCACCGTCTTTATGACGGTACGTCACCTCGGCATCGCCGTGGCCGTCCGTCACGATCGCCGTGACCTCGCATCCGGTGCGCAGCTCGGCGCCCGCCGCCAGCGCCGCCTCCGTGAGTGCGCCGGTGACCGCGCCCATGCCGCCGACCGGGACATCCCAGTCGCCCGTTCCGTTGCCGATGACGTGGTAGAGGAAGCAGCGGTTCTGCCGCAGCGAGGGGTCGTGGGCGTGGGTGAACGTGCCGATCAGGGCGTCCGTCAGCACGACGCCGCGCACGAGGTCGTCGGCGAAGGTCCGCTCGATCGCCTCGCCAAGCGGCCGCTCGAACAGCGCCTCCCAGGCGGCGTCGTCCCCGATCCGGCGACGCAGCTCGGCGCGCGAGGGAAGTGGTTCGGTGAGCGTGGGGAAGACGCGCTCGGCGATCCGCCCGGTCGTGCCGTAGAAGCGGCGCCAGGCCTCCCACTCGCGCTCGCCGCCGGTCAGCGCCCGGAAGGACTCGCGCGTGCGGTCCGGGTCGGCCGCGTCGACGAGCAGGCCGGTCGGCTTCCCGTCCCGCACCACCGGCGTGTACGAGGAGATCCGGCGGCGCCGCAGCTCCAGCCGCAGGCCGAGCTCGCGCACGATCGCGCGCGGGAGCAGGCTCACGAGGTACGAGTAGCGCGACAGCCGCGCGTCGATCCCCGGGAAGGCCTCGGCCGACACCGCCGCCCCGCCCACCCGCGGCAGCCGTTCGAGCACCAGCACCCGCCGCCCGGCCCGCGCGAGGTACGCCGCCGCCACCAGTCCGTTGTGCCCGCCGCCGACGATCACGGCGTCGTACCGCGAGGACGCGTTCGTGTTCATCCGGCCACGGTACGACCGAACGGACGCCGCGTCACCGGTTCGGGGCGCACCGGCTGCGCTCCGTAGCCGTCCTTCGTAGCGTCATGGCCATGACGATCATTGCGAAAGCACGCGCGGCCTGCGTCGCCGCCCTCGTCGGCGCGACCCTGGCGGCCGGCACCGGGACCGCGACGGCCGGCGGCGGCGTCGGCGGCGGGGGCGTCGGCGGCATCGAGGCGGCGTCGGTGCCGTACTACCACCAGGCACTCGCCAACGACTGCGAGGCGGCGGCCCTGCGCATGGTCCTGGCCTCGCGCGGCGTGACGGCGAGCGACCAGGACGTCCTGGACCGGATCGGCGTCGACTGGGACCACCCCGAGTTCGGGCACTCCGGCCCGCTCTCCGGTGACCCGTACGAGGCCTTCGTCGGCGACCCGGACGGCTCGGAGGTGGACGGCACCGGCTTCGGCGTGTACGCCCCGCCGGTGGCGAAGGCCGCCCGCGCCTTCGGGCTCTCCGTGGCCCATTCGGGCTCGGACATCCCGGTCCAGACCCTGAAGGACAGCCTGGCCGCCGGCCGCCCGGCGATCGTGTGGGTGGACTACCTGTGGCGCCACCTCAGGTCGACCACCTACACGGCGTACGACGGCGTCAAGGTCCTCTATGCGGGACCGGCCGAACACGCCGTCGTCGTCACGGGGTTCGGCGACGGCACGGTGTCGGTCAACGACCCCGCGCGCGGCCGGACGACCGTCTCGGAGACGGACTTCGAGAACGGCTACGCGACCTACGGCCGGATGGCGGTCGTCGTCGACTGACGAGGACCGCCACCCGCCGCGGGACGGCCTAGAAGAAGCTGTCGTCGTCGCCCTCGTAGTAGTTGTTGACGACGACCTGGGGCTCGTCGTCGCTCAGCGCCTCGTTGAGCAGCGCGCCGCCGACCAGGCCCGCGGCACCGGCACCCAGCAGGGCGCCGGTGCCGAAGCGGCGGCCGCCCTGCTGCTCCGGGTGGCCCTGGCCGGGGACCTGCGGGTACCCCTGCTGGTAGCCCTGGGGGTACCCCTGCTGGACCGGCTGCGGGTACCCCTGCTGCGGGGTGTAGAACGGCGGCGGGGTGGTCTGCACGCGCTGGGCGCAGGCGGCGCACGCCTGGATCGGGCGCGGCACGCCCCACTGCGGCGACCACTGCACCGCGGTCGAGCCGACGCCGTGCGAGGGGTCGAAGAAGCACGTCACTGCGGAACTCCCTGTTGCTTGCTGGACCGTTGCTGCCTGAGGGACAGAGGGGACGGCCGGCGGGGCCGCAGGCGCCGCCGGGGCGGCCGGCTGGAGCAGCGCGACGCCGAAGTCGGTCGCGATGCCCGCCAGCCCGGTCGCGTAGCCCTGCCCCACGGCCCGGAACTTCCAGTCCGCGCCGTTGCGGTAGAGCTCGCCGAACACCATCGCCGTCTCGCTGCCCGCCTCGGCGGCGACGTCGTAGCGCACCACCTCGGTGGCCCCGTCGGCGTCGGTGATCCGGATGTACGCGCCGCTCACCTGACCGAAGGACTGCCGGCGCTGCGCCGCGTCGTAGATGGCGACGGCGAAGACGATCCGCTCGACGTCGGCGGACACGTCGGTGAGCGAGACGTCGATCCGCTCGCGGTCCCCGCCGGCGCCCAGGTCACTGCCGTGGTGGCGGACCGAGCCGTCCGGGCTGCGCAGGTTGTTGAAGAAGACGAAGTGCCCGTCCGAGACGACCTGCCCGGAGCGCCCGCACAGCAGCGCGCTGGCGTCCAGGTCGTATCCGGGGCCCGCCGTCCAGCCGAGGCCCACCCGCACGGCCCCGAGCCCGGGGGCCTGCTTGCCCAGCGAGACGTTGCCGCCCTTCGTCAGGGCCACACCCATGGCGCTTCCTCTCCTCCACACCCTTGCTTTTTGCACTGCCGACCTCGACAACGCTGTAGAGCCCGTGCCGGTTCCCGCCGACAGGTCAGTACCGGACGGGCAGCTCCAGCAGGCCGCGGGCGCGCAGCGCGGGCCGGTGGCGCAGCTGCTCGACGGGCACGTCGAGGGCCAGGTCGGGGAAGCGGCGCAGCAGCGCGCCGAGCGCGATCTCGGTCTCCATGCGGGCGAGCGGCGCGCCGAGGCAGTAGTGGATGCCGTGGCCGAGGGAGAGGTGGCCGCTCTCGCGGCGGCGCAGGTCGAGCCGGTCCGGGTCCGCGAACTGGTCGGGGTCGCGGTTGGCGGACGCTATGGCGAGCAGGACGGTCTCGCCGGCCGGGACGGTGACGCCGCCGATGGTGACGTCCTCGCGCGGGAAGCGTCGGATGGACAGCGGGGCCGGGCCGTCGAAGCGGGCGAACTCGTCGAACGCGCCCTCGACCAGGGCCGGTTCGGCCCGCAGGGCGGCGAGCTGCTCGGGGTGGGTGAGCAGGGCGAGGACGGCGTTGGCGATGAGGTGGACGGTGTTCTCGTAGCCGGCGAAGAGGATCAGGAAGGCGAGCGAGGTGAGTTCGTCCTCGCTGAGCCGGTCCTCGGCGTCGCGGACCGCGATGAGGTCGGAGAGGAGGTCGTCGCCGGGGGCGGTGCGCTTGCGCCCGATGAGGCCGGTGAAGAAGGCGAGCATCGCGCCGACGGCGGCCTTGGCGTCCTGCGGGCGCTCGGGGTCGGGGGTGATGAGGGCGTCGGTCCAGGCGCGGAAGTCGTGCCGGTCGTCCTCGGGGACGCCGAGCAGGTCGCAGATGACCGTGATGGGCAGCGGCGCGGCGTAGGCGGCGAGCAGGTCGGCGCGGCCGAGCGGGGCCATCGCGTCGAGCAGCTGCTCGGCGACCCGCTCGATCGGGCCGCGCAGGGCGGCGGTCCGGCCCGGGGTGAACGCCTTGGTGACCAGCCGGCGGATGCGGGTGTGGTCGGGCGGGTCCATGGTGAGCAGGTTGGCGTCGAGGGCCGGCGGCAGCCTGAAGCCGCGGTAGTTGCCGGGCGCCGCATGGGCCTTGTCGAGGGACAGCCGCGGGTCGGCGAGGGCCTGGCGGACGTCCGCGTAGCGGGTCACCAGCCACACGGGCAGTCCGTCCGGTCCGACGACCCGGTGGACGGGGGCGGCGGCGCGCAGGGCGGCGTAGCCCGCGTAGGGGTCGGCGATCAGGGCCTTCACGGTCAGGTCGGATGACGTCACATGATCACCTTACGGCCGGCGGCGGACCCCGTTTCCGCTGCCCCGGGCCGCGCAGGCCGGGCCGGCGAAGCGCGTCCCCGCCGCCCGGGCCCGGGAACCCGCGATCTCGCGGTAGGCGTCCGCGCGGCCCGCCCAGTGCGAGCCCTCGACGGACTTGCCGCGCTCCAGGTCCTTGTAGACCTGGAAGAAGTGGGTGATCTCCAGCAGGTCGAAGCGCGGCAGGTCGCCGATGTCGCGCAGTCCCTCGTAGCGCGGGTCCCTGGCCGGCACGCACAACACCTTCTGGTCCGGGCCGCGTTCGTCGCGCATGACCCACATGCCGACGGCCCGGCAGGTCTGCACGCAGCCCGGCACGGCCGGCTCGCCGCCGAGCACGAGGGCGTCCAGCGGTTCGCCGTCGCCGCCGAGGGTGCCCTCGACGTAGCCGTAGTCCGCCGGGTAGCGGGTGGCGGTGAAGAGCGTCCGGTCGAGGCGGATGCGGCCCGCGGCGAAGTCCATCACGTACTTGTTGCGGGATCCCTGCGGGATCTCGATCATGACCTCGAAGAACGTCGACCCGGGCCCGCCCCGGTCCTCGAACTCCACCTGCGCCTCCACTGCGGCCTCCTCGCCGGTCCTGTGGCGATTGTCCGCCGCGGGGGCCCGCGCTGCCCACCCCCCCGCGACGCGTGTTGGGGCGCGGGGTGCGCGCGGTACCGTCACCGCATGCCCGAAACCCGGTTGACCACCCCCTCGTTCCTCGTGCTCGGCATCATCGACAAGCTGGGCGAGGCCAGCCCGTACGACGTCAAGGTGGAGGCGGCCCGGACGGTCGCGCCGTTCTGGTCGGTGCCGCACGCGCAGGTGTACGCGCAGTGCGACCGCCTGCTGCAGGGCGGGCTGCTGTCCGAGGTGCGGCAGGAGGGCGGGCGGGGCCGACGGCTGATGCGGCTCACCGACGGGGGGAGGGCCGCGCTGGCCGAGTGGCTGGCCGATCCGGGCTTCGAGCCGGTGGAGGCGCGGGAGCGGAACATCCTCAAGCTGTGGTTCGGCGGCAGCCCGCGGATCCTCGCGCCGGGGCAGGTGCTGGAGCACGGCCGCACGCTCGGCGAGTACGAGCACCTGGCGGAGGAGGTCGGCGAGCTGCTGAGCCGGGGGGAGCGCGAGGCGCTGGAGTTCGGCATCCGGTACGAGCGGATGATGGTGGACTTCTGGCAGTGGGTGCAGTCCCGCGACGACTCCTGACGTCCGCGCGGCGCCCACCCGACGCCTACCTGACGGTAGCAATCCGCGCCGCACCCATTGACCGCACCGTCGGACGGCCCTACGGTCCCCATAGTCCTTTCTGGACCATCTGATCAGGACCGTGGGGAACCGCACAGGCGGGAGGGTCGCGATGCGGCGGCTGAACGGCACGACGGACGACCGGGGCGGACGGACGGAAGGACCGCGGCAGGTCCGCTGGGGCCGGGTGGCCGCCCTCGCGGTCGCCGGGCTCTGCGTCGTCTACGCGCCCATCGCCATGACCGACGTCTGGCCCTACGAGCACCCCGGTGCGTTCGCGCCCGGCCGGTGGGTGCTCGCCCACTCCGGGGTCTCGCCCGCCTACGTGGCCGAGGCGCTCGCCGACCGCCTCGAACCGTACCGGCGCAGCTTCGTGCCGCTGCTGGTGCACACGGTCCTCGGCGGCGTCCTGATGCTGCTCGGGCCGCTCCAGCTCTGGTCGGCCGTCCGGCGGCGGATCCGGCTGCACCGCACCGTCGGCGTCGTCTTCGCCGTCACGGTGTACGCGTCGATGGCCGGCGCCGCCGTCTACCTGGCCCGCACCCCGCCGGCCCAGGCGTTCAGCGGGGCCGCGTTCTGGGTCGTCCTCGCCACCATCCTGGTCGGCACGGTGCTGAGCACGACGCTCGGCATCGGCGCCGCCCTCACCGGCTTCCCCGACCTGCACCAGCGCTGGCTGCTGCTCTGCTACGGCTACCTGATGACGGCGCCGCTGCTGCGCCTGGAGTGGGGCGCGCTGCCGCTCGTCCTCGGGAGCCGGCCGGTCGCCGAGCTCAACCGGGTGGCGATCATGCACCTCGGGTCGATCGTGACGTTCGGCGCCCTGGCCGCCTCCCGGGCCCTCGACCGGCGGACCACCGTGCGCGGCATGACCGGCACGTGGTGCCCGCCCGCCGTCCTGGCCGCCGCCCAACTCGTGGGCGCCGCCGGGGTGGTGTGGCTGGTCCGGTCGTTCGCGGCCTGGGGCCCGGAGGGCCGGCGGCTCCTGCTCGCCTACCTGATCCCGCTCCTGCTGACGTACGTCTTCATCATGGTGCGGCAGCGGCGGACGACGGGCTGGGCGCGCGAGGAGTGGCGGCTGCACCTGGCGTTCCTGTGCCTGGCGCCCGCGTTCTCCGCCGTCGCGGCACCGCTCTTCGAGCACGGGATGCGCCTGGACGGGCGGACCGCGCTCATGGCCGGTGTCGGCATCGGCTGCGGGATGCTCGCCTTCGCGGCCACCGCGGTAGTGAGCCTGCGGGTGCTGTACGCGCGTGAGGTGACGAAGCGTCAGAGCAAGGCGCCAGCCGCGCGGCCGCCGTCGGCCCTCCCGCTGTAGCAACCTCTGCCCGGGCCGACGGCCAACTCACCAGGAGGACCGTACACATGAGCACCCAGGACCCGGACCTCGGTGGCCGGGAGCTGTCGCCCGCCATCACGACGCTGTCCGCCGTCGTCGCGGTCGTCAGCATCCTGACCGGCGCACTGATGGCCGTCGCGGGCCTGACCGGGCACGCCTTCGGCGCGTGGCACTCACCGGAGGCGCTCAGCCCCGGGCTGATCGGCGCGGCCATGGTCGGCGTCTCCCCCGGGCTGCTCGTGGTCGGCCGCGCGCGGGTGTGGGAGGAGGTGCGCACGCTCGTCCTGCCGACCGCCGTCGTGCTCGTCGGCCTGTTCGCCGTCAGCGTCGCCGACGGGGGCGAACTGCACGTCGCCACCGGCGGGTTGATCATCCTGGTGATGTTCAGCCTGGGCTGGGTGGCCGTGCTCGGCGCGCTGGCCGCCGCGGCGGTGCTCTGCCTCGTCGTGCAGTACCGGCGGCCGGTCACCGCGCCCCCGGCCCGGACCGCCCCGCTGCCCGCGTGGTCGAAGCCGCTGCTCGCGGTGCTCGGCTCCGGGTGGCTCGGCCTCGGTACCGGCCTGGTGCTCGCTCCCCGCTTCTGGGGCGGGCTCGTGCCGTGGGCGGTCGGCCGGGCCGACGCGCAGGGCCTCGGGGTGTGGTGCCTCGCGCTCGGGGTGGGCGTGCTCGGCGCCCTCGCCGAGGACGACCTCGCCCGGCTGCGGCCCGCCCTGCTCTCCGTCCCCGGGGTGGCACTGGCGTCGGCCGTCCTGCTGGCCGGGCGCGCGGGGGACGTCACGTGGTCGTCCGGGGCGGCGCTCCCGCTCGTCGTCCTGCTCGCCGGCCTGCTCTCCACCGGCGCCATCGGCCACTGGCTGCTGACCCGGCGGGCCGTGCCGGCCTGACGGGCTCCCAGGGCCCGCCTCCAAACCCCCGCCTGCCGTGCGACGCCCGGGCACACCCTACGATCACCCGCATGGGGAACTGGCACGTCACCGTCATCGACCAGCAGCGCAAGCGCGGCATGGACCCGGTCTACGCGGTGCGCGAGGAGCCGTTCGCCGCGCGCGACGGCCTGGTCATCGGCGGCCGCACCGGCGAGATCACCTGCACCGACACCGCCGGGCGCCTCCGGTGGACCCGCCCCGTCCCGGGGACGCCGAACGCGGCGCACATCTCCTCCGGACGCGTCCTCGTCACCACCGGCTCGATCAACTACCACGCGTGGGGCCACCTCGGCCCCGCCTACCTCCTCGACCTCGCGGACGGCACCCTGGTCGCCGAACTCCGCGGCGAGCGCGGCGCGACGCTCGGCGGAGGCCGGTTCCTGCTCGGACTGGAGGGCTACGACCACTTCCACACCTGGCAGTTCGACCGCGACGGCAACGTCACCGACACCTGGCGCAGCTACGGCCACTACGTCGTCGGCACCGGCGTCCGCGTCGTCGAGGCCGACCGCGCGACCCCGACCGGGAGCCGCGTCGTGCGCCTCCTGCCCGGCGGCGTGATCGAGCGCAGCGCCCTGCTGCTCACGTCCTCGCAGGTGCGCGAGCCGGTCGTGCTGTCCGACGGCACGGTCCTGGTCCTGGACGCGGGCGTGCTGCGGGCCGTCGGCCGCGACCTGACGGACACCGTGCTCGCCGAGCTCCTGGCCGTGCCCGAAGGCGAAGGCGAGCGGTTCGTCGCCACGCTGGAGCGGACGGCCGCCGACCGCCTCACGGCCGTCGTCCGCGAGCGCAACCCCGAGCGGCCGAACAAGTACCTCACGCACACCTGGACGCTCGCCCTCCACCCGCCGCAGTGACGGGCGGAGGACTCGGGGGTGTCTGCCCGTCAGTCCACGACGGGGAGTTCGAGGTAGGACGGACGGGCTCCGCCGTGGCCGATCGCGTACGCGGCGCGGCCGTCGGCGGGGAGCAGCTGGAACGAGTCCGGGTTCGCCGCGGCGACCGTGACGCGGATCCGGTCGCCCGCCTTGAACAGCACCGAGGTGGGGAGCAGGTCCACCGTCACCCGCTCGGGGCGGCCCTGCGGGAACGGGGTCGCGTCGGCGGCGGCGTACGTACGGGGCGTGCGCAGGCTCCGCCAGTCGGGGTTGTCGTCCCGGTCGGCCACCGCGCGGTCGGCCAGGGCGAGTTGGCCTTCCGTCAGGTACGTGACGCGGCCGTCCGGGGTGACGTCCTCCAGGTACACGTGCAGGGCGCCGTTCGCCGATCCCTCCAGCCCGGTGACGTCGAGGACCACGCGGCCGAGGCCGGTCACCCGGGTGTCGCGGCCGAGGGCCGGGCCGGTGTAGCTGAGGAGACGGGTGTCCACGGCGGCGCGGTCGGGGTAACTGACCTTGTTCCCGGTGAGGTTGGTGTTCCAGCGGTCGAACGGGCCGGTCCCGGCGGTCGGGTCGAGGCGGAGCGTGTCACTGCCCCCGCCCGTACCGCCACTGCCCTTGCCGCCGTCGCCGCCGTCCTCCTCCGGGCGCTGCCAGGAGAGCGCGTTTCCGCCGTCGAGGTAGAGGCGGCGGTCGCGGGTGCCGGACAGCGGGAAGCGGTCGGTCGTGCGCCAGACCCCCTCGTTCATGGTGTAGTAGTGCAACTCCCGCTTGCCATCCGACTGTTCGCCGTTCTTGACGTACCGGTCGAAGAACGCGACGGTCCGGTCGTCGAGTTGGGCGCGCTCGGCGTCCGTCAGGTGGCGCGGGGTCCGGAACGGGTCCGCGATCCACGCCATGCCGTGGCTCCACGGGCCGATCCACGCGTCCTGGGTGTTCGACAGGGTGGTGAACTGGGACAGCACGCCGTTGGCGGTGCCCGCGTCGAGCCAGCCGGCGTCCGTCAGGACGGGCACTGCGCCCGCCTCGACGGCGTCGGTCTTCTCGCCGACGCTGCCGACCATCCAGCTCTTCGGTCCGTCCTGGTAGTCGCGGTAGGCGCCCTGGTGGGCCATCTCGACGAGGTTGGCGTTGCCCGCGTGCTCGGCCCGGGCGGCGGCCAGCAGAGCGAGGCCGTCCGGACCGTCCACCGGCCGCGGGATCGCGCCGGTGAGGCCGGTGGCGTCGCACACCGCCCGGGTCTCGGCGCTGGTGTCGCAGGTGGTGCCGGCCGACCGGTCGAGGATCCGCAGGAGCATCGCGTAGGGCGCGATCCGCGGTTCGATGAGCACCCCGCCGGGGCGCACCAGGTCCTCGTACGGGTCGAAGTCGTAGGAGACCGGCGCGGCGGCGGTGATGTGGTGGTCGCCGAGCGCGGTGGCGAGCATCGCCGTGTCGCCGCCGTAGGAGACGCCGGTGGTGCCGACCCGGCCGTCGGACCAGGGCTGCGCGGCGATCCAGTCGCTCAGGGAGCCGCTGTCGGCGACGGCCTTCTCGCCGATCTCGGCGTCCAGCGTGCCGAAGGACGCGCCGGTGCCGCGCAGGTCGGCGACGACGTAGGCGTAGCCGCGGGCGTTCCACCCCGCCGCGTCGCCGCTCTCGCCCTGGTCGGGGACGCCCTGCTGGACACGGGCCCGCCAGTAGCGCTGGGTGACCAGGACCGTCGGCAGGTTCGCGCCCGCGGTGGTGCCGGCGGGCAGGTGGACGTCGACGGCCAGCCGCACGCCGTCGGGCATGGGCACGTACAGCGACCGCAGGTGCGGTTCGGCCGGCGGTGCGGCGGCAGCGGCCGGGACCGTCGACAGCCCGAGCACGGTCAGTGCCGCGACCGCCGCCGCCGAGGCGCGGCGGAGCCTCCCCCCTCCACGGCTCATCGGACCGTCGCCTCCCACGGACCCTTCTCCGGGCGGGCCTCGGAGTCCGTCCCCGGCCACGGCGGCATCGTGACGGCCGCGATGCGCAGCGGCCCTTCGGCGTCGTCGTCCGCCCGGAACTGGAACGCGGTGCCCAGCGGTATCGAGGCGGCCGTCCCGGGGGCGAGCGGGACGGTCTCCTCGCGGTCCCCCTGCCGGCGCCACAGCCGGCCGCGGCCCTCGGTGACGAACCACAGTTCCTGCACGGTGGCGTGCGACACCGCGCGCGTCACGTCCCCGGGTGCGAGCTCGAAGACCGCGAGGCTCCCCTGCCCGGCCAGGTCGAGCAGCGGGAACACCGCCGCACCGTCCGGCGCCACCACGACGGGCGCCTCGCCTACATCTGTCGTCCCGAACGGCTGCACGTTCAACGAATGCATGTGAATCGGACCCGGCCTCTCTGGCACGTCTTCCACGACGGAACACCGCTGGCTCGCCCCCACCGCCGATGGGATCACGCGCTGCGGAACGCCCGCCAGAGGACCGGTCCCTGGCTTTACCCTGAGCCCGGCGTCCGGGTCACCCCTCGGGTCACCCGGTGCGCTCAGTCACCCGCCGTGACGGCCGTCCCGCCGAACTCGCGGACCGCGTCCGCCACGATCGCGTCCAGCCGCGCGTGGTGTGCGCCGCGCCAGTACGCCTGGCCGCAGTCCGCGCACTGCGCGAACGCGTCGTACGAGCGCTCGGTGCCGTCGTGCAGTTGCTCGCGCACCGTCGTCTTCTCCACCGTGCGCAGCGTCCCGTTGCACGTCGTGCAGCGGCTCCACGGGGCCAGCGGCGGGGCGAAGCGGGAGAGGACGTCGCGCAGCTGCTCGGCCGGGCGGTGGCTGTAGACGTAGGCGCCGGCCCAGAGTTCGCGGCGGCGCAGGAGGCCGCGGTCGCGCGAGAGCATGACGCGCCGCTCGGCGGCGGAGCGGGCGGCGAGGGCGGCGTCGCCGATGTCCGGGTTCTCGTAGGCGGCGTCGACGCCGAGCAGGCGAAGGCGGCGGGCGAGGGTGCCGAGGTGGACGTCGAGCAGGAAGCGCAGCGGGCCCGGGGCGGGCTGCGGGCGGACCACCCCGCGCACCTCGACGTGTTCGGCGTCGGCCGGGACGTGCGAGTCGGGCACCGGGCGGCCGTCGACGAGCAGGGCCCCGACCTCGGTGAGCGGCACCCCGAGGGACTCGACGACGTGGCCGAGCGTCGAGGTGCCGTCGGTGCGCAGCTCGGACCGGCCCTCGCGGCGCCGGCCGGCGACGAAGAGGTGCAGCTCAGGGGCGAAGTCGACGAAGATCTGCGGTCTGTCCGGGGTGTCCACGCGGCCAGCATGCCAGCGGGCGGCGAGCCGGGGCCACCGTTTTCCGGCGCCGGTCCGGCCGTGCGGTGCCGGAGTACGATCGGACGTATCCGGAGCAACGGCGGCCTTGGGAGCACGCGATGGCCGGTGACAGGCAGCCCCACGACGGCCGGCGGGCCCACGGCGACCGGCGGGACGACGATGCGGCGGGACCCCTGGCCCGCCTGGACACCGGGGAGCCGGACGACCTCTTCGACGGCCGCGACGAGCGCGGGCCCCGCCGGAAGGGCGAGGAGCAGCCCTACGGCGGCGACGACGACCTCTACGGCGCCTCGGCGGCGGTGGCCGGCGTCGGGGCCGCGGACGTCAGCGCGTCGGACGCGGCGGTGAGCGGCGCCGAGGAGCCCGACGACGGGTGACGCCGGTCGCGCTCGGCCCACCGGACGGCCGGGCCCATCGCGTAGCCGGCCGCCAGGAACACCGCGCCGAGCACGAGCCAGCCGGGCAGTCCGCCGTCGAGCAGCAGCGTCGTGAGGACGAGCGGCCCGAGGGTCCGCGCGACGGCGACGCCCGTCCCGAAGAAGCCCTGGTACTGCCCGATCCGGTCGGCGGGCGCGAGGTCGAAGCTGATCTGCCACGACCCGGCCGACTGCCGCATCTCCCCCACCAGCAGGAAGACCGAGCCGCCCAGCAGCAGCGCCGCGAACGCCCACTCGGGCACGTCCAGCGCCGAGAGGCCGAACACCGCGCACGAGCCGAGCAGCAGCACACCGGCCGAGCGCACCGCGCGCGAACCCGACGCGGGGTCGCTGACGTCGCGCGCCACCCGCACCTGGAACGCCATCACACCCACGGTGTTGAGGACGAACAGCACGGACCCGAGCCAGCCGAGGCCCGACGCCCGCTGCGCGAGCCAGAGCGGGATCACGAGGCTCAGCAGCGGCATCCGTAGCAGCAGAACGGTGTTGACGAGCGCGACGGCGGCGTACCGGCGGTCCGTCAGCACCTCGAAGCGCGGCCCCGGCCTCGACTGACCCGCCGTCGAAGGGACTTCGGGCAGCCGCAGCAGGACCAGCCCTCCGACGACGAACCCGAGCGAGGTCACGACGAACGCCCCGAGGTACGCCTCGCGGGTGCCGACGGTCAGCGCGATGCCGCCGATCGCGGCGCCGACCGCCAGTCCGCCGTTGAGCGTCGACTGCAGGTGGGCCAGCAGGCCGGTCCGCTCCGCGGGCGACACCAGCCCGCCGACGAGCGCCTGGCGCGCGGCGGTGAGCCCGGACTGGGTGGTCGCGTAGAGGCAGATGGCGGCCAGGAACAGCGGGTAGGAGCGGATCACCAGGAACAGCGCGACGACCGCCGCCGTCGCCAGCGCGAGCCCCACCGCCGTGCGGCGCGGGCCCCGCTGGTCGGCGAGCTGGCCCAGCGGCACGCCCGCGAGCGAGCCGAGCGCCCACGCGACGGCGAGGCCGACGCCGAGGCGGGCCGCGGACATCCCGACGACGTGCGTGAAGTAGAGCGCGGAGCAGGTGTAGTAGGCACCGTCCCCGACGGCGCTCGCCAACTGGGCGGCGGCGAGCGTCCGCTGGGGCCCGGCGGGCGGGACGAGACGAGTCGGCACTTCGCTCCTGACAGGTCGGTGGACGGCGCGCGGGCCGCCCGTTCGCAACGGTTCACAACGGTTCGCACGCCAGCCTAGGGAGCCGGTGGCCCATCCGGAAGAGCCAATGATCAAGCTCTTTCCTGGGCCACTTGCCCATCGGCACCCGCACCGGCACGCGACGGCTGAACCACCGTGCGACGGCGTCATCCGTTCGCCCGCAAGCGACCCGCCCGCCGGACCAAATTTGCCGGTGTTGACCCGTCAGTAACGCCCTCCTATGCTCAACGGCGTTCGCGACCCGGCACCGACCGTACCGGCGCCGTCACCGGCTCGAAGGGCTCCTCCCATCACCACCTCCACCGCCCCCTCGGGCGGCGCCCCCGGCGCGCCCGACGCGGCCGACGCACCCGACGCCGAACCCGGTCGCCGCCGCTTCCTCACCTACCTCCTCGCCGCGCCCACCCTCACCGTCGCCGCCCGGCTCGGCCTGGACGCCGCCGCCCCGGCCACCGCGCGCGCCGCCGTCAGCGCCGCCGCAAAAACCGCCGCGAATGCTCAAACCAGCTCCGCACCGCCGCAGTTGATCGGCCTGCCGGGCATCCCGGACGTCCTGGACCTCGGCGACGCCCTCATCCTGGCCGGCCTGCCGACCTCCCACCTGCTCGTCCTGGAGCTCACCGCCGCCGGGCGCGCCGTCCTGCACCTGCCCCGCCTGGAAGTCGGCCAGGGCCTCACCACCGCCGTCGCGATGCTCGTCGCCGACGAACTCGACGCCCGCCTCGCCGACGTCGACGTGCCGCTCTCCGACGGCCGCCCCGAGCTGCTGTTCAACCAGCTCACCGGCGCCTCCAACTCGGTGCGCTCGCTGTACGACCCGGTGCGCGCCGCCGCTGCCGCCGCCCGCGCCCGCCTGGTGACCGCCGCCGCGCGCCGCTGGGACCTCCCCGCCGGCACCCTGCGCACCGCCGACTCCGCCGTCCTCGCCCCGGACGGCCGCCGCGCCGGCTACGGCGAACTCGCCGCCGACGCCGCGGCGATCACCGTCCCGGCCGTGTCCTCGGCCCCCAAGACGGCGGACCGGCTGCGCCTCGTCGGCAGGCCCACCGGCCGCATCGACGCCCGCGACATCGTCACCGGCCGCGCCAAGTACACCGGGGACCTGGCCGTCCCGGGCGCCGTGCCGACCGTCGTCGCCCGCCCGACCACCGTCAACGGCACGCTCGACTCCCTGGACGCCACCGCCGCCCGCGCCATGCCCGGCGTGCTCGGCGTCGTACGGATCCCGAGCGGCGTCGCCGTCCTCGCCGAGACCTTCGACCAGGCGCTGAAGGCCCGCGACGCACTCGTCACCACCTGGCACCCGGGCCCGGCCGCCGGCCTGTCCGACGCCGACGTCCGCGACCGGCTCCGCGCCGCCCACGCGCCGTTCCTCGTCCCGCCGCTGCTCACCGCCCACGTGGACGGCGAGTTCGACTTCGCCTTCGTCAACCACGCCCCGATGGAGGTCCTGACGGCGATCGCGGACGTGCGGCCGGGCCGGGCCGAACTCTGGTTCGCCGCGCAGACCCCGATCGTCGCCCAGCAGACCATCGCCGCCGAACTCGGCCTCCCCCAGGACGCCGTGACGGTCCACGTGGTGCGCGGCGGCGGCTCGTTCGGGCGGCGGCTGTTCTTCGACGCCGCGCTGGAGGCCGCGCAGATCTCCAGGGCGGCCGGCCGCCCGGTCAAGCTCATGTGGACGCGCAACGACGACATGCGGCACGGCCGCATGCGCCCCGCGAGCCACCACCGCGTCCGGGCCACCCACGCCCTCGGCCAGGTGCTCAGCTACGAGCACCGCGCCGCCACCGTCAAGACCGACATGCGGCACGGCCTCGGCGAGGCCCTGACCGCCGCCGGGTTCAACCTCTCGCTCGCCGGGATCAGCCTCAACCAGGCCTTCTTCCTCCTCGCCGAGAAGAACCCCTACAACGTCGGACTCCCGACCCAGCTGCTCACCGAAGTACCCCTGGACGTGCACACCGGCAGCTGGCGCTCGGTCTACTCCGGCACCGTCCGGGTCGCCGACGAGATCATGATGGACGAACTCGCCCGCCGGATGGGCCAGGACGAGGTCGCCTTCCGCCGCGCCCGGCTGCGCGACGCCGCCGGCCGGGCCGTCCTGGACGCCGCGGCCACGGCCGGGAACTGGGGCCGCCCGATGCCGCCCGGCCAGGCCCAGGGCGTCGGCTACCACGACGAGAACGGCGGGCGCGCCGCCTACCTCGTGGAGATCGACGCCACCGACCCGAAGAACCCGCGCGTCACCAAGGCCGTGATCGCCGCCGACGTCGGCCAGGTGGTCAACCCCCGAGGCCTGGAAGCCCAGTTGACCGGCGCGCTGATGGACGGCATCTCGGTGATCCTCCAGGCCGGCAACCACCTCGACAACGGCGCCTTCCGCGAGGGCAGTTACGGAGACTTCCACTACGCGCGGCAGCGGCACTCGCCGCCCGCCGTCGAGATCCACCTCATGCCGCCGAGCGGACCGCCCGGCGGCGCGGGCGAGTTGGGCGTCCCCGCCGCCTCCGCCGCGGTGGCCAACGCCTACGCCCGCGCGACCGGCACGAGCCCGCGCTCGTTCCCGATCAACTTCTGACCCTCCCACCCACGTTCCCGCCGAAGGACCCCGCCTCCCCATGCCCAGCCACACGTTCGTCCTCAACGGACAGCCGGTCACCGTCGACGCGCCGGACGACATGCCGCTGCTCTGGGTGCTGCGCGACAAGCTCGGCGTCACCGGCCCCAAGTACGGCTGCGGCGTGGGCGTCTGCCGCGCCTGCACCAGCCACCTGGACGGCCGGGAGTTCCAGCCCTGCACGATGGCGGTCAAGGACTGCGCGGGCCGCGCCGTCACCACGATCGAGGGCCTCGCCGACGGCGACACCCTGCACCCCGTCCAGGAGGCCTGGCTCGCCTGCGACGTCGCCCAGTGCGGCTTCTGCCAGCCCGGCCAGATCATGACCGCCGCCGCCCTGCTGCGCCGCACGCCCGCCCCGACGGACGCCGACATCGACCAGATCCAGAACATCTGCCGCTGCGGCACCTACCCCCGCATCCGCGAGGCGATCAAGCAGGCCGCGGCCGCCACCCGGCCGGCGTCGTAGGCGGAGCGAACAGCCCCGGCAGAGGCCGAATCCCGCCGGGGCCGAGGTTCACACCCGGCTCACACGCCGAGCTCCTTCGCCGCCAGCGCCGTGCCCTGCACCCGCGCCGCGATCTTGGCGAACGCGGTCTCGCGCGAGGTGGAGGTGTCGTCGGCGAACGGCGAGAACCCGCAGTCGTCGGTGGTGCCCAGCCGGTCGACCGGGATGTGCCGGGCCGCCGCCAGCACGCGGTCGCGCACCTCCTCCGCGGTCTCCACCCGGGGGTCGATCGGGTCGGTCACCCCGATGAACACCTTGGCGTCCGAGGGGAGGTGGTCCGCGATGACGGCCAGGACGCGGTCAGGGTCGGCCTCGCTCGCCAGCTGCACGTAGAACTTGCCGGCCTTCAGCTGGAAGAGCTTCGGCAGCAGCCCGGCGTAGTCGACGTCCAGGCTGTGGGTGGAGTCGAGGTCCCCACCCGGGCAGGTGTGCACACCGATGCGCGCCCGCTCCTCCGCGGAAAAGCGGTCGAGCACCCGGTTGTTGAGGGCCACGAAGTCGTCCAGGAGGCCGCCGGACGGGTCCAGCTTGAGCGACAACCTCCCCTCGGTGAAGTCGAGTTGGACGGTGTGGGCGCCCGCGTCCAGGCAGCCCCGGATGTCCGCCTCGGCCTCGTCGACCAGGTCCTCCAGGAACACCTCCCGCGCATACCCGTCGATGCCGCCGGCCGGGTAGAGGAGGCTGAGCGCGGACGGCGCGATGACGGCCTGCTTGACGGGCTTCGACGTGTGGCGCAGCGCGTCCCGCAGGTAGGTGTCGGCGCGCACCTGGTACCGGAACGGCCCGGCGGTCAGGCTCGGCAGCTGCCGGGTGTGCCCGTCGGCGAACGGGATGACGGCGCCGCCCCCGTCGAGGGACTTCAGACCCGTCAGGGGGTACGTCGCGAAGCTCGGCTTGGCCTGCTCGCCGTCCACCAGGACGGGGCAGCCGAGCTCCTCCAGCCGGGCGAGGGTCTCGGCGGTGGCCTCGTCCTGCAGCTTCTTCAAGTCCGCGTCGGAGAGCCGCCCTTCGGCGTGCTCGGCGATGGCGGCGAGCAGCGCGGACGAGCGCGGGATGCTGCCGATGGGCTCCGTGGAAATGGTCATGACCGGACGTTAGAAAGGCGGGCCGCGCACGTGCAACGGGGCGCGCGGCGCACTCCGTTGCCCGCGCGCGCTCCGCACGCCCCCGCCCCGCCGGTTCACGCCCCCGGGACGACCGCCTTGGGGTCGCGCCCGAAGAACCCCGCCAGCCGGTCGTACGGCGGCGCGTCCTCCGGCACGGCGACCTCGGGGCCGAACGCGAAGGAGGCCTCGTCCGCGCCCCGGTACCCCGGCTTGAGCGCTCCGCGCGCCCACGCGAGCGCGGCGAGTGCCACCTCGTGGTCCAGCCCGTCCGTGGACTGCCCGGTGGATTTGGCCAAATCCCAGGCATGGACGGCCAGTTCCGCGACCTCCTGGTCCACCGGGAAGCGGGCCGGGAACGACCCCACCCCGGGCACCTCCAGCGTGCCGGTGAGCTCCCCGGCCTCCCGCCAGGCGTCGACCAGCTCCTCGGCGCCGGCCTCGAAGGCGTGCAGCCAGTCCGCCTCCACCCGCTCGAAGGACTGCGACCAGTCCGGCCGGCCACCGCGCGCCTGGACGGTGAACTGCCGCAGGTCGAACAGGAGATGGCTGATCAGCGTGCCGACGTCCCACGAGCGACAGGGCGTCGGGTGGCCGGCCAGCTCGACGCCGGTGCCGTCGATCAGGCCGGCGGTCTGGGCGAGCGCCCGGGCGAGCAGGTCGATCGGGTCGTCGGTCGCGGTCATGGCACGGCCCTCCTGGGACGGCAGGTGATCGGTCCCCGTGATGCTAACCGCGACCACGAACCATCGCCCGGCCCCCGGGAACCGCCCCACGGCGGATCCGGGGGCGGGGCCGGATGCCGGGGGGCCGGGGCGGGCGGGCGGCCGGGGATGG
>NZ_JBHWGD010000072.1:0-4743 GCF_042733235.1 Kitasatospora sp. NPDC059722 | reverse complement strand
CGTTTATTAACCCCCCAAAAACAAACAACCGCCGCCCCCCGGCATCGGCCCCCAGCCGGCCGCCGGAGCCGGAGCCGGAGCCGGGGAGCCCGGCGCGTCCGTCAGGCCGCGAAGCCGCCGTCCACCGCGAGCTCGGCGCCCGTGACGTACCGGCCGTCCTCGCCCACCAGGTACGCGACGGCCGCTGCGACGTCCGCCCCCGTGCCGTACCGCCCGAGCGAGGTCAGCCCGGCCTGGAACGCGGCCGACTCGCCGTCCGCCGGGTTCATGTCGGTGTCGATCGGCCCGGGGTGGACCACGTTCACCGTGATCCCGCGCGGTCCCAGCTCGCGGGCCAGCGCCTTGGTCAGCCCGATCGTCGCGGCCTTGCTGGTCGCGTACAGCACGGCGCCGCCGAAGGCGACCCGCTTGGCGATGCAGCTGCCGATCGTGACGATCCGCCCGCCCTCGGACAGCAGCGGCGCGGCCGCCTGGGCGAACAGGTACGGCGCCCGGACGTTCACCTCCAGCACGCGGTCGACGTCCGCCGCCGTCATGTCGCCGATCGGCCCCATGGCCCCGACGCCGGCGTTGTTCACCAGGACGTCGAGCCGCCCGAACCGCTCGACGGCCGCGGCCACCACGGCCCGGACCTCCTGCGGGTCGGCGCAGTCCGCCCGGACCGCCCAGCCGCGCCGCCCAGCCGCGGTGATCTTCGCCGCGACGGCCTCGGCCCGCTCGGCGCTCCCCTGGTAGGTGAGGACGACGTCCGCGCCGTCCTCGGCCAGCCGCAGCGCGATCGCCTCCCCGATCCCCCGGCTCCCGCCGGTCACCAGGGCCACCTTGCCGTCGAGCCCCATCGCACCGTTCATCGTCGTCTCCCAAGTCGCGAGTACTGAAAGCCCGTTGTCGGGCACGACTCGATCCTCGACGGCGGCGGCGCAAACCTCCGGCGGTATTCGGACGTTGCGTTGAAGGTTCAACAGTGTGTGCGGTAGTGCGACGCCACCGCCGGCTGCCCGGTGTAGTTCGGCCCGGCATCCGCGTCCGCCCCGGCGTACGCGAACGGCAGGTGAACGCTCCGCCCGCCCTCCAGTACCAGCAGGTGCCGCCGCGCCCGGTACTCGAACCCGGCCTCGCGCAACGCCGCCACGACCGCCCGCCCCGCGCTCGCTCCGTCCGCCCACCGCACCGACTCCGGGTCGAAGTGCGCGGCGAACCGCCCGTCCGGCGCGAGCCACGCGGCGGCCCTGGCGATGACGCCCAGCTGGTCGCCCAGATAGTGCAGGCCGTGGACGCACGTGATCAGGTCGTACGACCGGCGCGGGGTCCAGTCCGCGAGCGCCGCCGTGACCAACCGCAGTCCCGGTAGTGAATCGGCATCAGGTGGCGGCGCGAGCGGACCGACGAGATCCACGCCCGTCAGAACCGCCCCCGCCGGAAGCCGACGCGCCGCCTCGACCATCGCGCGCCCCTCGCCGCTACACAGATCCAGCCAGGCCGGCGCGGCCCCGCCGCGCCCGAGCAGCCACTCGGCCGGGTCGAACCCCAGCTCCCGCGCATAGCTGTTCACCCCGCTGAGGCCGCGCTCGCGGTTCATCGTGTTGTTGGCCACCACGGACGAGCCCACGAGCTCGCCGTCGGGTATCAGTCGCACCATCGGGCGACCCTATCGACACGCGGTCCGACCAGGCACGATGCCCCGCCCGCGGACCGCCGGCACGGGCCCGACACGCCGAAGGGCCGCACAGGGCCCCCTGGGGCGCCGCGCGGCCCTGCCGAGGAGCCGGGACCCCGGCCCCGCCCCCACAACGCGCGGAGCGGCCATCCCCGGGTCCCGGGATGGCCGCTCGGTGTGCGGTCGAACGGTGGCGACGATGCGTCAGACGGTCAGGTCCTGCCCCGGGAAGATCAGGTCCGGGTCGTCGCCGATGGTGCGGAGGTTCTTGCCGTACAGCGTGTCGGTGTCGGTGCCGAACCTGACCGCGATCTCGCTCAGCGTGTCACCGCTCTGCACGGTGTAGCCGCCGTTCGCGCTGCTCTTCGGGGTCGACGGAGCGGGCTTGGCCGGCTGGGCCGGTGCCTGCTGCGCCTGCGGCTGCGTCCGCGGCGTCGACCTGGTCGCGGGCTTGGCCGCCTGGTTGGTTTCCTGCCCGGTGTCCTGCTTGGCACCCTGCCTGGCGCCCTGCCTCGCCGCCGGCTTCGACGGCTTCGCGGCCGGCTTGGCCGCCGGCTGTGCGGGCTTCGCCGGGGCGTCGTTCACGGAATCCGCGACCTCCGCCGGGGCTCCGCCCTTGCTCAGGCCCGCCTTGTGCGAGCACACGGGCCACGCGCCCGGACCCTGGGAGGCGAGGACCTTCTCGGCGACCGCGATCTGCTGCGCCTTGGTCGCGTGGTTGGCCTGGGAGGCGTACGCGGTCCCGCCGTACGCGGCCCAGGTGCCGGAGGCGAACTGCAGCCCGCCGTAGAACCCGTTTCCGGTGCTGATGCTCCAGTTGCCGCCGCTCTCGCACTGGGCGACGGCGTCCCAGGCCGAGGTGGGCGCGGCGGAGGCCGAGGTGGCCGTGACGAGGCCGGCAACCGGCAGGGCCGCGACGGCGGCACCCGCGACGATCCCGATCCGCAGGCGGTTGCGCTTGGCGGAGGCGGGGGTGGAGGTCGTGGAGTCGGTGGCAGTGGCGGTCTCGTGACGGGGATTCATGGAGATCCTCTCGACAAGCCCCGGGCAGGCAGACGGAACCAGGCCCTGGACGGGGCCGGTCGAATCCGTTCGCCTCACTCGATGGACGGCGGGGCACGTGTCGGACGTGCCGTGCCGTCCCGGCACCTCCGCTCGCCGACGGCCTGGGTACGGCCGGTCGCGTCGGCGGTACGGCCCTCGCGCCGGGGGTCAGTCGGCGGGCCGTGCGTCGGGGTGAACCCGGGTAGCGCTCGTTGCGCCGCCAATGAAGCTAGGGGCGGTTTGGTCGGCACGGCAAGCAATTCTTCGGGTACGCAGGTCAGTTGACTGTTACCGGCGGTATCGATCAAGAAGCGACGTCCAGTTGGACCGCATTTGATCGGATTTTCAAGATCAGATGTTCAATTCCCGTGCGCTCGGTCACACCTGTCCATTCATCAGACCACGCGCACTATCGACGGACCGTCACGGATCACTGACGGACCGTCATCGAAATAACCGAAGTTCCCGCCTCCGCGCGTCAGTTGAGTGACCTGCGTCACACCAGCCACGCTCCGTCGTCACGGGAACACGCTCAGCCGCGCCCGTCCAGCTCCGCGTCCCGTGCCAGCAGCGCCGCCTGGACCCGGTTCTCGCAGCCCAACTTGGCCAGGATCCGACTCACGTAGGTCTTCACCGTCGCCTCGCTCATGTGGATCCGCGCGCCGGCGTCCGCATTGGACAGCCCCTCGCCGAGCAGCGCGAGAACCTCCAGCTCACGGCCGGTGAGCACCTCCAGCCGGCGCCGCGCCTCCGCGCTGCGGGCGGCCGCCGAGCCGCTGCGCCCGGAGGCCAGCGAATCGACGATGTGCCTGGTCGCGGCGGGTGACAGGAAGGCGTTGCCGCTGGCCGCCGCGCGCACCGCCTGGATCAGCTCGGCCGGTGCCGTGTCCTTGAGGAGGAAGCCCGCGCCCCCCTCGGTCACGGCGCGCAGGACGTTCTCGCGCTCGCCGAAGGTGGTGAGGATCAAGGCCCGCGCGCCGGGTGCGGCCTTCGAGAGCTCCCCGAGTGCCGTCAGCCCGTCCATCACCGGCATCTGGATGTCCAGCAGCACGACGTCCACCCGGTGCGCCCGCGCGAGCTCCAGCGCGCGCCGTCCGTCGGCGGCCTCCGCGACCACCTCGATGTCGTCGGCGGAGGCGAGGATCATCCTGATCCCGGCCCGGATGAGCGGCTCGTCGTCGGCGACGAGGACTCGGATCACGCTGGACATCTCCTCGAACGGTGCTGGATGGGCGACGCCACCATCCTCACATCCGGACGCGGCCGGACCTCGACCGGCCCGGTCACTCCTTGACCCGGTAGTGCTCCTTGTCCACCAGGACGCCGTCCTTGAAGCAGAAGCGCACCGCGTTGTCCTCGCCGAACTTCTCCTTCGAGTCCTCGGCCTGGAAGTACACGCAGTGCGCGCCCTCCGGCACCGGCGGCCCGCCCTTGTCGAAGCCGTCGGTCAGCCAGGAGGCCCCGCGCGGCAGCCGGCCGAGCACGTCCGACTCCGACTGCCCGACCCGGACCCCGTCATAGGCGTCCTTCTTCACGGTCGCGCTGTCGCTGGCCTGGACGAAGGCCCACAGGCCCCACACGAGCAGTCCCAGCACGGTGAGCCCGACACCCACCACCCCCACCGCGCACCCCAGCGCCGGACTGCGCCGCCGGCCGCCGTCCTCGACGGCGGGCAGGCCCTCCAGCACCCAGTCCTCGATCCCGGGGCCGGCCTCGCCGCCGTCGCCCCCGCCGTCCGCGGCCCCTTCGTACGGGAGCATCCCCGCCAGCCGGAAGCCCTGGTCGGGCGTCGCCCCCGCGTGCACCATGCCACCGACCAGCCGGGCTCGCTCCCGCAGGCCGGTCAGGCCCTGCCCGCCGCTGACCGCCTGCCCCACCCCGGCACGCACGCCCACGAGCTCCGGCGCACGCGGATTGGTGACCTCGACCACGAGCGCGTCCGGCTCGTACCGGAGCGCGACCGCGATCGGCGCACCGGGGGCGTGTTTGTGCGCGTTGGTGAGCGCCTCCTGCACGATCCGGTACGCCGCGTGGTCGACGGC
>NZ_JBHWGD010000071.1:24092-40756 GCF_042733235.1 Kitasatospora sp. NPDC059722 | reverse complement strand
CGCGCCCGCGCCCCCCCTCGCGCGCGAGCGCGACAGCTCCAGACACAGCCCGCCCCCCCGGGCAGCCCATCAGGGGCGCCGCCCCACCCGCTGTCGTGCACCGCTGACGGTCACCAGGTAACGGTCACCAGGTGACGGGCAGTGCGAGCGGCCCCCGGTTGCGGAAGGACTCGCACCACGTGACGGCCGCGTCCGGGTCCGCCGTGCGCAGGGACGGGAAGCGCCGGACGAGCGCCTCGACGGCGATCCCGGCCTCCAGGCGGGCGAGCGCCGAGCCGAGGCAGTGGTGGATGCCGTGGCCGAAACCGAGGTGCCCGCCCTCGGGCCGGCCGGCGTCGTGCCGGGCGGGATCGAAACGGCCGGCGTCGTGGCGGGCCGGATCGAAACGGCCGGGGTCGAAACGGCCCGGGTCGAACCGGCCGGGGTCGAACCGGCCGGGGTCGTCGAACTGCTGCGGATCCCGGTTGGCCGAGGTGAGGGACATCCAGATCCGCTCCCCGGCGGCGATCCGGACACCGCCGATGTCGAGGTCCTCCCGGGCGAAGCGCCGGGAGGCCAGCATGGACGGGCTGTTCCACCTCATGACCTCGTCGACCACCCGGCCGACGGCGAGACCGCCCGACCGCAGGGCGGTCAGCGCCTCCTCGTGGGTCAGGAGCGCCAGGACGGCGTTGCCGACGAGGTTCGCGCTGTTGTCGTACCCGGCGAACAGGAGGAGGAAGGCGAGGGCCACGAGCTCGGGCTCGGAGAGCCGGTCGCCGTCCTCGTGGGCCGACACCATCTGCGTGAGCAGGTCGTCGCCGGGCCGCTCCCGCTTGCCGGCGATCAGGCCGACCAGGTAGCGGTGCATGTCCTTCAGGGCCCGGCGGGAGGCGAGCGCCGCGTCCGGGGCGGGCGAGCGCAGGGCGTCCGTCCACGTCCGGAAGTCCCGGCGGTCCTCCTCCGCAATGCCGAGCACGTCGCAGATCACCGTGAGCGCCAAGGGCGTCGCGAAGTCCCCCATGACGTCGGCCGAACCGCCCTGGAAGCGGTCGAGGAGCTCCGCTGTGCGGCGCTCGATCGCCGGTCGCAGCCGGGCGACGCTGCGGGCGGTGAAGGCGGGCGCGACCAGGCGGCGGACCCGGGTGTGGTCGGGCGGGTCCATGTTGAGCAGGTGCGCGTCGAGCGCCGACGGCATCGAGGCGCCGTGCGTGCCGCTGCTGGTGGACGTCGCCTTGCTCAGCGACAGCCGCGGGTCGGCGAGCCCCGCGCGCACGTCCTCGTAGCGGGTGACGAGCCACACCGGCGCACCGTCCGGCGTCGTCGTGCGGACGACCGGGCAGGCCGTGCGCAGGTGCGCGTAGCCCGCGTGCGGGTCGGTCAGCAGCGTTCCGTCGAACAGCGTCCCGTCGGAGGGCAGGCCGGCGTCCGTCATGGCGGCTTCCGTCATGAGGCGGTGACCCCGGCGTCGAACGACCCTGCGGCACCGAAGCGTTCGGTGACGGCGGCGACTATCGGAGAGGTCCGGTAGGCGACCGCGACCTTGACCAGGAAGGCGACCTCCTCGGCCGGGTCGACGGCCGCGGGCTCGTGGCGGCCGGGGGCCGGGGGCGGCACGGGAGCCCCGGCGGCGTGTGTCCGCAGGGCCACGCTCACCTGGGCGGCCTCCACGGCGGCCTCGACCTCGTCGGGTGCGAGGTCCCGCTCCCGCGCGAGGTCCCGCGCCGCGTTCGCCGCCGTGTCCGTGTAGTAGGGGCGCAGCCGGAGCTGGGCGTCGCGGATCTCCACCCGCTGGCGGGCCACGAGCAGGTCGAGGTCCTGGAGGCCGTCGGCCTGCTGGTCGTCCCCCTGCCGGCCGCCGCGGGGCGCGAGCGTCATCCGGCCCTCGCGGATCCCGATGGCCGGCCGGGCGAGCAGTGCCTTGGCGGACCACGGCTGCCGACGGTCGTTCGACGGGAGGAGGACGAGCTCCGGGAAGGCGGTCGCGAGGTCGTGCCAGAGCGGGTAGAGGCGCTTGTACGCGCGGTAGGAGACCGCGATCTCGCGCAGGCGGTCCAGTCCCTCGCCCCACGCGGGCATGGTGAAGCCGACGGAGAACAGCAGGGCCGAGACGCTGGCGGACAGCGGGGCACCGATGCTGCTGACGGTGTGCAGGGGCGAGGTGGCGACCTGGTCCCAGAGCATGTTGAGGATCTTGGGCACGCCGTAGCCGAGGCCGAAGAACGCGCCGAGGGCGACGGTGCGCAGGCCCCGGCGCAGCCACGGGCGGTCGACCGCCGCGGCGTAGCGGCGGCACAGCACGATGAGCATCACCATGCTGGTGGTGAAGAGGAGTTGGTAGCCGAGCAGGAAGACCGAGATGTAGGGCACATCGGCGAAGGTGACGTCGAAGTCCACCGGGTGTTCGACGCCGTCGACGTTGCCGAGGAAGAAGAGGACGGCCATGGCGGCGATGGTCGTCAGCGAGTAGCCCACGCCCAGCCAGTGACGGACCCTCATCCCGCTCTGGGCCGAGGACCAGGACACCAGCAGGGCGATGAACCCGGAGACGCACACCGCCACGCAGACGTAGATGATCAGGGTCGCGATGTTCGGCACGCCGAGGAGGCGGTCGATCCCCATGTAGACGTGGGGCGAGGCCAGGACGAACGGCGCGGCGAACGTGGCGATCGACAGGCACAGGATCTGGAGTTCCCTGTTGCGCCAGTCGCGCACGAGGTCGCGGACCTTGTAGAAGAAAGCGGTCCAGGTGATGACCGCGAGTACGGCGTAGACGACGGTGAGCAGCAGCACGGGGCTCGACCTTAGCGCGAATTGCGCTCCAGGGCCGCGCCGATGTGCCGGACGAGGTTGGCCATCCCGGGGCTGACGGCCTCCTGCCTGGTGCGGGAGGGCGCGCGGCCGGCCCGCAGCGGGAGGAGGGAGGCGACGTACTCGGCGGCCCGTTCCTCCTGCGAGGTGTAGACGGAGCGGGCGAGGACGGACTGCACGAAGCGCGGGTCGAGGGTGGGCATCAGGAGCCGGGCGGCCTCGTCCTGGTCGGCCTCGCTGAAGCCGTGGCCGAGCAGCATGTGGCCGAGCTCGTGCATGACGATGTGTTCCTGGTGGGCCCGGCTGGTGTCCGCGAGGTAGAGGACGTAGTCGACGTCGTCGGTGGCCACCCACAGGCCGCAGGGGCTGCCCTGGCGGACCGGCAGGGGGATCGGGACGAGCGAGATCCCGCGGCCGCGCTGGCGCTCGACGCTGTCGACGAGCGAGTTGATGCTGAAGGGGCTCGGGAGGTCGATCCGGGCCACCACGTCCGCGCAGTGTTTTCGCAGGTCCTTGTCGTTCAACTCCGGCCCCCAGAGGCGTTCGTTCTGCTTCCATCGGACAAACGGCACGCCATCCCCCGGACGCTGATCGGGCTCCCCCTGGCCGCTCGGTCGAGGACCGCGTGGAGGGGAGCCTAACGAATCGGCCCGCCCGCTCCTGCCGGGCGGGTCCCGTTCACATGCGCCGGCGCGGATCGGCCTTGCTCAGGAGGTCCAGCATGGGCGACAGGGCCTGGAAGGCGTCCTCGGGCAGCCCCGCGACCTGGCGCAGGGCGATGCCTCTGGCCCCCTGGGCCTTCAGCGCGCCCAGCAGCAGCAGGTCGTTGGGGTCCGCGGCGGGGATGCGGTGGTCGACGAAGTACCCGGCCGGGAGGCTGATCCTGGCGGCGAGTTCGTCCAGCGGCAGGCGCAGCCGCTCGTCCCACCGGCCGGCCCGCAGGCCGTCGAGGGCGTCGCGGCCGATCGGGCAGTTCCTGGCGGTCAGGACGGCGACGCGGGCGTCGTCGTCGAGGGCCGCGGCGGTGTCGGGCTGCAGCACCTTGAGGATGCCGTCGAGGCGCTGGAGCACCATGTCCGGGTCCGGTGCGGGCGTGCCGCCGGCGGCCTCCCCCTCGGAGAGGAAGTACGAGATCGGCACGCGGTAGACGTTCGCCAGCGCGGTCAGGCTGTTGATGCCCGGGTTCGCGACCCGCTCGTTGCGCAGGTTGTGCACCGTCTGACGGCTGATCGTGGGGCTGCCGGGGTACCGCTCCGCGTACTCCTGGCTGGCCTGCTCCACCGCGTGGTAGTCCCGCGGGCCGGTGCCGTCGGGGTGTCCGGTGCTCATGAGGTGCGTGAGTCGCTCCGCGATGGTCCGGCGGTGAGCCGCGGTGTCCTCGGCCATCTTCCTGTGCACTCCTTCGCGGTGTCGGGTCCAGCGTCGTCAATCATACGTGACGAGAAGTCGGCTGAACGGCGTTCTCATCAAGCATCCTTGACAGACCGGGGTCCGTGTATGCACGATCGGTCGCGACGCCGCACCGGACGGTGAGGACCTGCAAGGCGTGGACGGGCAGTACACGGGGGCCGTCCCGCCGCGACACGGGGGCAGGTCCCGGCTCCGTCCGGTCGGCGGGCGAAGGTGCCGCATGCGCGCATTGCATGCGCCGCCGGCCACCCGCAGCCACCCCACGGGCTCCGGGTGGCCGGCACCGCACCTGACCACGGTCTCCGGCGGTGGAGGGGGGACGGGGGTTCCCCTCCACCCCGGCAAAACTGCGCGCCCGGTTCAGTCCTGCTCGTCCTCGGGCAGCAGCCCCGCCGCGCGGTCGCGGGCCTCCTGGACCATGATCGGCGGGTCCGGGTCGGGGTCCGA
Organism: Kitasatospora sp. NPDC059722; assembly: GCF_042733235.1. NCBI lineage: Bacteria > Bacillati > Actinomycetota > Actinomycetes > Kitasatosporales > Streptomycetaceae > Kitasatospora > Kitasatospora sp. NPDC059722. Next base: position 36,109 of record NZ_JBHWGD010000071.1, on the reverse strand, counting down.
CGGGCGCGGCTGCTCCGGGCCGTCCGGGCCGAGCCGCACCACCGGTTCGACGCGCACCAGTTGGAAGCGGCGCCCGGCGGCCTCGACGGTGTTGGCCCGCAGTGCGTCCAGTCGGTCGGCCGCGGCGGCGTAGGCGGCGAGTTCGTCCTCGCCCAGACCGGGGTCGGTCATCGGCGCGAACTCGCGCAGGTAGGCGGCCAGGGTGTCGCGGGCGGCCTGCGGGGTCTCGCAGGCACCGGTCATCGGGCCCCAGCGCCCGTCACGCTGTTCGGCGACGGCGCAGTGCACGGGCAGCACGAACACGTTCGGGTGAAGCGCGGAGGCCTGCCTGGCGTCCTCGCGGACCTCCTCGGTGATCGAACGGCCGCTCGGCACCAGGGTCATCAGGTCGAGCCGGACGATGCCGTCGACCAGCGAGACGGCCGCGGCCGGGTCGATCACGTAGCCGTCGACCCGGGACGGCGCCCGGTGCCCCCGGCCGACCGGCGCCGGGTCCGGGTCCGTAGGGCGCGGCGGTTCGACGCCCTCGGGGCCCCCGCGCAGCACCTGTTCGGCGCGGAAGACCCGGTACTGCCGCCCGGCGACGGCCAGTTCGTCGAGCTTCTCCCACTCCAGCCGCTCGTACGCGGCGGTGTAGGCGGCGCGCTCGGCGTCGGTGATGTCCCAGGGGGCGGCCCACCGGCCGCCGGGTTCGCCGTGCGCCCAGCAGCGGAACACGTGCCCGAGGTCGTCGCGGGCGCCCTGCGGCGTGCCCGCGTGGAAGCAGAGGATCCGCCAGGCCCCCTCGGGGGTGCGCTCGATCGAGCCGAAGACCGGCGGCATCATGAGCAGGTCCGGATAGCGTTCGCGCGACTCCCACGCCTCCAGGCCGGCCACGGCGGAGACCGGGTCGTCGGTGTGGGTGACCCGGATGGTGAGGTGGTCGGGAATGGGCACCACGTCGTCGTCCATGCGGCCAGTGGTAGCGCAGCGGACCGCCGTTCGGGGTGTCCTTGGGTGAACTGCCGTCACGCAGTGGGTAGTTGTGGGATCCTTCGGCGCTAGTGCGCGCCCTCGCCGGCCGCGTCCCGCCGGGCCCGCTCGACGCGCCAGCGGCCGAGCATCCCGTGCAGCTCGTCGATCATGAACTCGAAGAACTCCGCGCTCTCGGCGAGCCGCCGCCCCGCCGCGGTGCCGGCGCCGACGACCGACTCGCCGTCCTTGAGCACCCGGATCCAGCGCACGATGATCTCGTCGCGCCGGGTCAGCGACTCGAACCAGACGTCGTTCAGCACCCGGTAGCGGTCGCGCCGGGATCCGGGCTCGCGCTCCTTGGAGACCAGCCCGACCTGGGTCAGGTAGCGCATCGCGCCCGACACGGCCGCCGGGCTGATCCGCAGCCGCTCGGAGAGCTCGGCGGAGGTGAGCACGCCGCTCTCCTCGGCCATCAGGCAGGAGAAGATCCGCGCGGGCATCCGGGCCATGCCCGCCACCACCAGGTCGGCCGCGAACCGCTCGACGAAGTCCGCCTTCTCCTGGTCCCGCTCCGCCACCGCACACCGTCCCGAATCCGCTGTCGATCTTCCGACGATCTTCCGAGGGAACTTTAACGCCTTCCCAATATTCACGTTTTTCTGAAACTACGGTACTTTCGACAACATGACGAAGGCAATCGCCCTCTCCGGCCTCCGCAAGGACTTCGGCCGGACCACCGCGCTGGACGGTCTCGACCTCGACGTCGAGACCGGCGAGGTGCACGGCTTCCTCGGCCCCAACGGCGCCGGGAAGTCCACCACCATCCGGGTCCTGCTCGGCCTGCTGCGCGCGGACGGCGGCACCGTCCGGCTGCTCGGCAAGGACCCCTGGCACGACGCCGTCGAACTGCACCGCCGGCTCGCCTACGTGCCGGGCGACGTCGAACTGTGGCCGGGCCTCACCGGCGGCGAGGCCATCGACCTCCTCTCCCGGCTGCGCGGCCGCCCCGACCGCCGCCGGCGCGACGAGCTCGTCGAGCGCTTCGACCTCGACCCCACCAAGAAGGGCCGCAGCTACTCCAAGGGCAACCGGCAGAAGGTCGCCATCGTCGCCGCCCTCGCCTCCGACGCCGAGCTCCTGCTCCTCGACGAACCCACCTCCGGGCTCGACCCGCTCATGGAGGTCGTCTTCCAGGACGTCGTCCGCGAGGCCAAGGACCAGGGCCGGACGGTCCTGCTCTCCAGCCACGTCCTCGACGAGGTCGAGAAGCTGGGCGACCGCGTCAGCATCATCCGGCGCGGCCGGGTGGTCCAGAGCGGCACCCTCGGCGAACTGCGCCACCTCACCCGCACCACCGTCGAGGCCGAGACCGTCCGGCCCGTCACCGGCCTCGACGCACTGCCCGGCGTGCACGGCGTGCGCACCGACGGCGCCCGGGTGCGCTTCGCCGTGGACGGCGCCGAACTCGATGCCGCCGTCCGCCGGCTGACCGAGGCCGGACTGCGCAGCCTGGTCAGCCACCCGCCCACGCTGGAGGAGCTCATGCTGCGCCACTACGGCGACGAACTCGCCGGCGAGCACCCCGGCGCGCCGGGCGCGGACGCCGGAGTCGCACGATGACCACCACCGCCGCGACCCCCGGCACCCGCCGCACCACCGCCGCCGGGCACCGCCCCGCCGCCCGCGGCCCGTTCGCCGGCACCGGCGCCCTGCTCCGCTTCGACCTGCGCCGCGACCGCGTCCGGCTGCCCGCCTGGGTGCTCGGCCTCGGCCTGCTCACCCTCGGCACCGCCAACAGCCTGCACACGGTCTACCCGACCGCCGCCGACCGCGCCTCGATCGGCCACGCCTCCGCGAACCCCGCCGTCCTCGCCATGACCGGCCCCCGGCACTACCTCGCCGACTACACGTGGGGCGCCATGCTCGGCCACCGGATGCTCGGACTCACCGTCGTCCTCGTCGCGCTCATGAGCATCCTGACCGTCACCCGGCACACCCGGGCCGAGGAGGAGACCGGCCGCGCCGAACTCGTCCGCTCCGCCGCCGTCGGCCGGCACGCCCACCTGGCCGCCGCGCTCGCCACCGCCGCCGCCGCGGACCTCGCCCTCGGCCTCCTGCTCGCCGCCGGGCTGCCCGGACTCGGCGTCCCCGGCCTCACCACCGGCGGCGCCCTGCTCTACGGCGCGGCGCTCGCCACCGCCGGGCTGCTCTTCGCCGCGGCCACCGCCGTCACCGCCCAGGCCACCGCACACACCCGGACGGCCTCCGGCCTCGCCCTCGCCGTGCTCGGCGCCGCCTACGCGGTGCGCGCGGCCGGCGACGCCGCCGACAGCGCCCTCGCCTGGGCCTCCCCCATCGGCTGGCTCCAGCACACCTACCCGTTCGTCGACGACCGCTGGTGGCCGCTGCTGCCCGCGCTCGCCCTCACCGCCGCCGTCGCCGCGGCCGGGTTCGGGCTGAGCACCCGCCGGGACGTCGGCGCGGGCCTGCGCGCCACCCGCCCCGGACCGCCCACCGGCAGCGCCGCCCTCGGCACCCCGCTCGGCCTCGCGCTGCGCCTGCACCGCGGCCTGATCGGCGGCTTCGCGACGGCCCTCCTGCTCCTCGGGGCCATGTACGGCTCGCTGCTCGGGAACGCCGACTCGATGCTCAAGGACGTCGACCGGATCCGCGAGGCCCTCGCCCGGCTCGGCGGCCACAGCCTCGCCGACTCCTTCGCCGCGCTGACGATGCTCGTGGTGGCCGTCGTCGGCGCCGTGTACGCCGTCCTCGCGATGCTGCGCCCGCGGGCCGAGGAGACGGCCGGGCGGGTCGAACCGGTGCTCGCGACCGCCGTCTCCCGGGCCGGCTGGCTGGGCGCGCACATCGCGGCGGCGCTGATCGGCTCGACGGCCGTGCTGCTCGCGGCGGGCACCGGGTTCGGGATCGCGGGGGCCGCCTCCACCGGCGACGGCGGCGAGTTCCTCCGGCTGGCCGGCGCGGCCCTGGCGTTCGCGCCCGCCCAGTGGGTGACGGTGGGCTTCGCCGCGGCCGTGTACGGGTGGCTGCCCAGGGCCACCGCGCTGGCCTGGCTGCTGCCCGGGTACGGCTTCGTGATCGGCTACCTCGGGCCGCTGCTGCGGTTCCCCGAGGGCCTCGACCGGCTCTCCCCGTTCGGCCAGGTGCCGCGGCTGCCCGCGGCGGCCATGGACTGGACGCCGCTCGCCGTGCTCACCCTCGTCGCGGCGGCACTGATCGCACTCGGGCTGGCCGGGTTCCGGCGGCGCGACCTGGACACCGGCTGACGACACCGGGCTGCACCAACGCCTGCTTCAGGCAAAGGAGTTGACGAGCGATAGCCAGCGGCGACGCCGGATGTCAAGCCTCCCAGGGAGGAGAGAACGTGCCGATTGCGTGCGATCGGGGTCGCCCGCCCCGGGCGGCGCGCGCTCGGACGTCTGGCGTAGCCGGTGGGCCGGGGCGGGACGGGCCGGACACGGGCCCCTAGGGTCGCCTACGGAGGGTGCGGAGGGCCGCGAGCGAACGGGGGCAGGCGGCGCCTCCCGGCCCGCCTTCTTCCGTGCCATGCCGACCCTTGCTGGGGGACCACCATGTCCGAGCACGAAGGAACACCCACCGCCGCCCCGCGCATCGGCCGCCGCCGCCTGCTGCGCGCGGGCCTCGGCGCCGGCGGCGCCCTGGCCACCGTCCGGCTGCTGCCCGGCCGGGCCCGGGCCGCCGCGCCCGTGCCCACCGCCGCCCCGGTGCCGACCCGTGCGGCCGCCGCGGCGCAGCCCTGGCCCGAGTGGGCGCGCCACGCCCGCCTGGCCGACGGCACGTTCAACGAGGCCGCCGACATGCAGCCGGCCGTCGACGCGCTGAAGGCCCAGAACGTCAGCGTGATCGAGCTCGACACGATCCTGTCCGACTGGCACACCGACGCCGAGTTCGCGGCGCACATGGCCGACGTGACGACCTTCACCCGCCTCGCGCACGCCGCCGGCCTGAGAGTGGTCATGTACTACCCCTCGCTGGAGGTCATCTCCCCCGGCGGCCTCAAGGGCCGGTCCTTCTACAAGAACGCCGAGGGCGGCGCGTGGGTCCAGCGCGACCTCGACGGCAAGCCGAACGTCTTCTACGGCAACGTGGTGGTGTGGGTCGACAAGGACGACGAGAGCGTCTGGCTCAGCCCCAATTCCCCTTGGCGGGACTACTACCTCAAGCGGATCAAGCTCCTCGCCGCGACCGGCGTCGACGCGATCTGGCCGGACGTGCCGATCTACTTCGACGGCGTGCTGTCCTGGTGCGACGCCTCCACGTGGGGCGCCGCGGCGTTCAAGGCCGACACCGGACTCGCCCTGCCGAGGGCCGCCGACTACGCCGACCCGGTCTTCCGCGCCTACGTCGAGTGGCGCCACGGCAACCTCGCCCGGTTCCAGCTGGACATCGCCGCCGCCGCGCGCTCCGTCAACCCCGACCTGGTCGTCTTCTCCGAGACCGTCTCGATGGACTACCGCTACGCGACCACGATCGGCCTGGACGGCGCCTACCTCCGCCAGGCCGACGCCGGCATCAGCCAGGTGTGGGAGGTGGACGTCCTCGGCAACTACGACGGCATGCGCCACGCCACCGCCACCGACTGGACCTGCCTGATCTCGATGTACAAGTACGCCCGCGCCGCCAGCGGCAACCGGCCCGCGTGGGCCTTCTCCTACGGCTGGCAGCCCGACGACGCCTCGCTCGTGCTCGCCCAGGTGATCTCCACCGGCTGCAACCCCTACGAGGTCAGGACGCCCTACAAGAACGAGGGCGTGGACGCGGCGATGCGCACCCGGGTCTACGCCTTCGTCCGGGCCAACGAGGCGCGCATCTTCGACGCCGCCTCCCTCGCCCAGGTGGGCGTCTACCACTCCAGCGCCTCGCGGGACTACGTCGGCCCCACCGCGGGCAACGGGATGTACGTCACCGTCGATCCCCCGGCCGGGGTCACCGACTGGTGGGGCGGCGGCGACCCGACGATGAGCTGCGCGACGATGCCGTGGCTGGGCGAGTTCCGCGGCACCGTCAAGGCACTGGTGTACGCGCACGTCCCGTTCGACACCGTGACGAGCCCCGGGCTGACGGCCGCCGACCTCGCCCGGTTCAAGGTCGTGCTGCTGCCCAACCTCCAGGCCGTCTCGGACCCGGAGGCGGCCGTCCTGCGGGACTACGTCCGAGCCGGCGGCACCGTCCTGATCACCGGCCCCGACCCCACCGGCCTCGACGGGCTCGGCGCCCGGCGCGCCGAGTTCGCGCTCGCCGACGTCCTCGGGCTGAGCCGGGCGGGCGAACTGCCGGACACCAACCGGAACGCGTACGGCGCCGGCACCGCGTGGTACGTCAAGGCCCTGCCGGGGCTGAGCTACCTCACGGGGAACGACCAGGCCTCGGCCGACCGGCTGCTGGCGCCGGTACGGCAGTCCGCGCCGCCGGCCGTCACCCTGGCCGGGGACCGCCGCATCTTCCTGGAGGCCCGCCGGCTCGGCGGCGACGTCGTCGTCCACCTCGTGAACTTCACCGACTTCGGCGACACCCAGGCCGACTTCCGCACCACGCCCGCCGATTGCACGCTCTCCTGCGCCCTGCCCGCGGGCGCCGCCGTCGCCTCGGTGACCGTCGCCTCCCCGGACGGCACCGACCCGGCGCCCGGGCCGGTGCCGTACACCGTCACCGGCTCGACGGTCAGCGTGCCGCTGACGGTCGTGCAGTACTCGCTGGTCACGATCTCGACGCGGTAGCACCGGCCGGGTTCACAGGCTCGGCGCCGGGATCCGCCACAGCGCCGCCGGGTTGGACTCGCCGCCCGGCGACGACTCGAAGGCGATCCACTTCCCGTCCGGGGACCAGCTCGGCGCTCCGTCGTAGGAGCCGTCGTTCCTGGTCACCCGGACGGGCGCGCCGCCGTCCGCCGCCACCACGAAGACCTGCGCGTTCGCCAAGGTGCCGGCGTTGGACGAGAAGACCAGGTGCCGGCCGTCCGGCGACCACGTCGCATCGGTGTGCTCCCCGGGCGAGTCGGTGACCCGGCGCAGCCCGGTGCCGTCCGCCCCGACCGTCCACAGGGCCCAGCTCTCGCTGCCGGCGTCGCGGCGCTGGAAGACGATCCGGTCACCCTTGGGGGACCAGTTCGGCTGCCGGTTGTCGGTCTTCGTGCCCTTGCCGTCGACGAGGCGCACGGGCGCGCCGCCGCTCCGGCGGACCTTCCAGATCGAGTCCTGCTCGGCGCCGTCGCCGTGGACTGACGCGTGCTCGGGCTCCCAGCTCTGCTGGAAGACGATCCACTCGCCGTCCGGGGAGAAGCTCGGCTCGTTGAAGCCGCTGTCGTCGTCGTGCCGGGTGACCCGCTCGGGGGTGCCGCCCGGCTTCATCGTCCAGACCTCGTCGTGGCCGCCGTCCCGGTCGGTGGCGAAGGCGAAGGCGTCGGCGGCGGCGTTCCAGCTGGTGCCGGGGAGGTTGACGGCGGCCTTGTCCGGGTCCTCCAGCACCTTGCGCAGCGTGCGGTCGCCCTCCACGGGGAGCACGCCGAGGGCGGCTGCGCCCTTGTTGTAGCCCTCGGCGAACTCGGTGACCAGCACGGAGGCGCCGTCCGGGGCGAACGCGGGGTTCTGCGCGCTCTTCGTCCCGCCCGCCCGGTAGAGCAGTTCGGCGCCGTCGGCCCGGCGCTCGCCCGGCCCTCCGGCGGGTGGCCCTCCGGTGGGCGGCGCGGCGGGGGCGGGGGGGCGGGCGGGGGGGGGGGGGGGGGGGGGGCGCGCGCGCCCCCCGGGGTACCCGTTTCCCCCCCCCACCGGCCGCCGCTGCATCCGGCGACCAGCACCACGGCGGTCGCCGAGGCGGCGATCAGCACACGAATCCTCATGCGCGACACGGTAGTTGACGGATCCTCAGGCGCGTGTACGCGAGATGAAGAGACGGTGCCCCGGCCTCCGCGGGGCCTCAGGAGTCGCCGTCCAGCAGGTGCTGGTGCACCTCCTGGAACGTCCACGGGCCGCCGGCCGTCCGGGAGAACACCCACACGAGGTCGAAGCGGTCCGGCCAGACCGCCGGCGCGCCGCTGCCCGTCGCGCCGAGGGCCTCCACGATCCGCGGGATGCGCCCGTGCTCCCAGCTGATGAGCACCGGCTGGGCGCCCGTCAGCACCGCTCCGGCGAGCTCGGTCTCCTGCGACTCGGCGTAGGTGATGTCGACCTTCAGGCCGAGCGCGGCGCCCAGCGGGGTGACGGTCTGCCGCATCCGGTGCGCGCCGGCGAGCGGGCCCTGGTCGGAGGCGGCGTAGATCCGGGCGGGCTTGCGGAGCCCGGTGGCCGGCGGGTCGAACAGCTTGGGCAGCGCCTTCGCCCGGGACCAGCCGCGCTCGGTCAGCGACTTGCTGTCGTGCTTGCCGTTCTCGTCCAGGCCCGGCGTGCTGCCGTCCGGCTTCTCGCCGTGCCGGATGATCATCACGAAGGCGTCGCCGCCGGGATCGCTCGCGCGGGCGGCGGTCGCGTTCGCGGCCTTGGCCGCCTTCTTGGAGTCGGACTTGGAGTTCGACGAGCAGCCGGTGAGCAGCACGGGCACGACCGCGGTCAGGCCGGCGAGCAGGGTGCGGCGGGAGAGCGGAGAGGTCACGCGGCACCCCGCTCCAGGCGGACCAGCAGGTCGACGGCGGTGCCGCCGCCGTTCTGGCCGTCGTCCTGACCCTTGTGCCCGGGATCGCCGCCGACCGGACGCAGGACGCTCTCCGCCCGGACGACGGTCAGGCCGTGGTCGGCGACGTCCGCGAGGACGTCCTCCGGGCCGTACAGGACGCGCGGGTCCTGCGGGCCGCCGACGCCCTCGGCCAGGTTGCGCAGGTCGTGCCCGATCACCAGCAGGGTGCCGCCGGGGGCGAGCGCGCCGGCCGCGCGGCGCAGGGCGGCACGCCGGTCGCGGGCGGGCACCTGGAGGTAGGCGACCAGGACGAGGTCGTAGCCGGCGGCCGACGGGTCGAAGGTGCGGGCGTCGTCGTGGCGCCAGGTGAGCCGGTCGGCGACCTCGTCGGGCAGTTCGGCGGTGAGCCGTTCGGCGCGCTCGATGGCGACGGCGGAGAAGTCCAGGCCGGTGACGTCCCAGCCCTGGCCGGCCAGCCAGATCGCGTTGCGGCCCTCGCCGGCGGCGACGTCCAGGGCGTGGCCGGGCGCGCGGCCGGTCAGTTCGCGGACGACCCACAGGTTGGGATCGGCGCCCCACACCAGCTCCTCCGCGGCGTAGCGGTCGTCCCAGTCCTGGCTGTCCATGGCGAGTCCTCCGTTCGGCGGGCCTGCGAGGTACCGGTCAACTTACCGGTCCGCGCAAGCCTCACCCGGGAAGGGTCCGGCCGCTGGACACGACGGATCGGGCTCCGGCCGGGACCGGCGAGGGCGCGGCCGGGACCGGCGAACCCTTGACGCGGATTATTGGTCCAGTCCAATCTGTGGTACCGAGTTCACGCGCCACCCGCCCGCGCGCCCCCACAGCGCCCGGCACGGCTCCCCACGGCCCACCCGGGCCACCGCACCGCCGGAACCCCCACACATCCGGAGGACACACCGCATGCACGACCGCGTCATGCCCGCGCGCGCCGACGCGCACCGGGCCGCACCGCGCAGACGGGCCACCGCCCTGGCCCTCGCGGCCACCCTCACCACCGGCACGGCCGCCCTCGCGCTCACCCTCGGCCCCGCGTCCGCCGCGACCGTCGACCTGCTGACCAACGGCGACTTCGAGACCGGCACCCTGGCCGGCTGGACCTGCTCGAACGGCTCGGTCGTCACCACCCCGGCGCACGGCGGGACCCACGCGCTCAGCGGGGCGGCGTCGGCCTCGGACACCGCGCAGTGCCGGCAGACCGTCGCCGTCCAGCCGAACACCGCCTACACGCTGTCCGGCTGGGTGCAGGGCAGCTACGTCTACCTCGGCGCCACCGGAGACGGCGTCAACTCCTCGACCTGGACGCCCGGGGCGACCGGGTGGAGCCGGCTGAGCACGAGCTTCACCACCGGGGCGACGACCAGCTCGGTGACCGTGTTCACCCACGGCTGGTACGGCACCGGCACCTACTACGCCGACGACCTCACGCTGACCGGCCCGTCCGGGCCGACCTCGTCGACGAGCCCCACGGCGACCGGCAGCCCCACCGCCTCGACCAGCCCGACCGCGTCCACGAGCCCGACGGCGTCCACGAGCCCCACGGCGTCCACGAGCCCCACCGGCTCGACCAGCCCGACCGCGACCGGCAGCCCGACTGCCACCGCCACCGCCACCGCCACCGCCACCGGCAGCCCCACCCCGACCGCCACCGCGACGGCGAGCGGCCCCGCCGGGGACGGCAAGGTCACGACCCCCACCGGCGTCTCCGTCACCAAGGTCACCGCCAGCGCCGTCGTGCTGACCTGGCAGCCCTCCACGCTGCCCTCCGGCGACGGCCCGGTCGCCTACAAGGTGTGGTCCAACGGACAACTGGTCGCCACCTCGATGGGCACCTCGGTCGCGGTCAGCTCGCTGCTCCCCCGCAGCGGCTACACCTTCAGCGTGCAGGCGTACTCCGGCGGCCACGCCTCCGCCCAGTCCGCGCCGGTGTCCACCACGACCGCCGCCGCGCCCGCCCAACAGCCCGTCCGCTCGGCCTACTTCGACCAGTGGGGCATCTACGAGAACGCGTACTACCCGAAGAACGTCGACACCAGCGGCGCAGCCGGCAAGCTCGACGTCGTCCACTACGCGTTCGCCAACATCGACCCGACGAAGTTCACCTGCTTCCAGGCGGTGAAGGCCTCCGACTCCGCCAACGAGAGCAACCCGAACGCCGGTGACGGCGCCGGCGACGCCTACGCCGACTACCAGGACGGCTACACCGCCGCGAACAGCGTCGACGGCACCGACGACGGCTGGGACCAGCCCCTCAAGGGCAACTTCAACCAGCTGCGCCAGCTCAAGGCCAAGTATCCGAACCTGCGCTTCACCATCTCCATCGGCGGCTGGACGTACTCCAAGTACTTCTCCGACGCCGCCGCGACCGACGCCTCCCGCAAGGCGTTCGTCTCCTCGTGCGTCGACATGTTCCTCAAGGGCGACCTGCCGACCGGCGTCGCCGGCGACGCCTCCGGCGGCCCCGCCTCGGCGGCCGGCATCTTCGACGGCGTCGACCTCGACTGGGAGTACCCGGCCTCGGCCGGCGGCCACACCGGCAACCACTACTCCCCCGCCGACAAGCAGGACTTCACCCTGCTGCTCAAGGAGTTCCGCACCCAGCTGGACGCCCTCGGCGCCGCCCAGGGCAAGCGCTTCCTGCTGACCGCCGCCCTGCCCAGCGGCCAGGACAAGATCGCCCAGCTGGAGACCGACAAGATCGGCGCCTACCTGGACTACGCCGACGTCATGTCCTACGACATGCACGGCGCCTGGGACGCCAAGGGCCCGACCAACCACCAGGACCCGCTGCACGACAGCCCGGCCGACCCGACCACGCCGATCACCCCCGGCACCCGCAAGTACAACGTGGACACCATGCTCGCCGCGTACACCACGGGTCTCCCCGAGTACGGCATCCCCGGCGGCTTCCCGGCGAACAAGCTCGTCCTCGGCATCCCGTTCTACTGGCGCGGCTGGACGGGCGTCCCAGCCGGCTCGAACTACGGCCTGTACCAGAGCGCGACCGGCCCGACCGCGGCCAAGCCGCTCAGCCAGGAGGCCGGCCTGGCCGCCTGGAAGGAGCTCGACCCGACCGCCGCGAACACCCACTGGGACCCGGTCACCGAGAGCAGCTGGGTCTACGACGGCACCAACTTCTGGACCGGCGACACCCCGCAAGCCATCCAGGCCCGCGGCGCCTACGCCAAGGGCAAGGGGCTGGGCGGCATGTTCGCCTTCTCCTTGGAGAACGACGACGCCTCCGGCACGCTGCTGAACACCATGGACAGCAGCCTTCATTGACGGATCGTCAGAAATGAGACAGGGCCGTGGGGTTCGGCCGTGGATGAGCACGGGCCCGGGCCCGTCGGGTCTTTTTCCCCCCCCCCCCGGTAATGGGGGGGAATAGATTGGTGTCATCG
>NZ_JBHWGD010000071.1:22010-24082 GCF_042733235.1 Kitasatospora sp. NPDC059722 | reverse complement strand
GGGCGCGGGCGTCCCCGCCGCGGGCGCCCCGGCCCCGGGCCTTCGGTGACTAGTCACCGCCGCCCAGGTTCAGGTGCGGAAAGAGATCGGTGAACGGCTGCGTGGTGACGCGGACGCTCCCGCCGAACGGGTCGTCGAAGTCCCAGATCATGAACAGCAGGAACGCGATCAGCGCGCTGAAGCAGCCCGCCAGGATCAACTCCCGCGGCGTGCGCCGGATCTGGAGCGCGAAGAGCATGCCGAAGGTGACCAGCCCGCCCGCGATGAGCCCGAACCAGACCACCCCGGGCATCGTCGGCCCGGCGTTCTGCCCGCGCGCGTTGCGGGCGTCGGTGGCGGCGGCGATCCGGTCCATCACGGGCTGGTAGGTCTGCGCCTCCAGCTCGTTCGCGGGCTGCCGGGTGGCGACGTCCGAACGCACCTGGGCCAGCAGCTCGTTGCCCTTGTCGGAGACGCTCCCGTGGTCGCGCATGTAGTCCCACTCGACCTGGACGACGTACGACACGTAGGCGTCCACGTCGGCCCTGATCTTGTCGCGGACCTCGGCCGGGTAGACCACCGCCCGGTCGCTCACCTCCTGGAGCGACTGGGCCTCGCGGAACACGCCGTCCTGGGCGCTGCCGCGCGCCTCCCAGACGCCCGCGATCGCGAGGCCGAGGACGATCGCGTAGACCACGCCGATCATCATCGTGATGTACTCGATCACGTCCGGGGTCTCGGCGTGCTTCACGGTGCCCACCCGGCGGTGCCGTAGCACGACCACCGCCACGACGACGGCGCACGCCGCCGCCATGGCGATGGCCAAAGCGACCCACTCGTCCATGGGGACTCCCTTCTCTGGCTCTGCTCGGTGACGGGGAATGTCGGGGTGGGGCCCGGACGCGAAAGGTCCGGGCCCAGCGGGTTGTTCAGGGGTTCTTCAGGGGCGGGCGGGCGGCGGTCAGGAACCGCTCGACCGGCCTCGGCCGCCACCACCGCCGCGGCCCGGGCGCAGCGCTGCCGCCGCGATCACCGCGGGCACGGTCACGATGAGCATCGTGGTGGTCGTCTTGGCGGTGCGGTGGTGCACCGGGGCCTCCGCCAGGGGCTGACCGACCGGCACGTGGTAGCGGACCTGCGGCGCGGGAGTCGGCCACGCCGGGGTCGGCGGGGGCGGAGGCGGCGGGCTCGCCGCCGGGGTGGGGAGCACCGCGGCCGGGCTCGGCGAAGGGGCCGCGCGGGGCACGGGGGGCGCCGGCCGGGGCGTCTGCGGCACGGCCGGAGCGGGGAGTCGCGGGGCCGGCGCCGGTGCGGGCGGCGGCGGGGGTGCCGACGACGGGGGCGGAGGCGCCGGTGTGCGCGTCGGACTCGGGGGTGTGGCGCTCGGCGTGGGGGTCGGGGTGGGTGTCGGAGTCGGGGTTGGAGTCGGCGTAGGGGTCGGTGTCGGCGTCGGGCTCGGGCACGAATGGTGATGGTGTCCCCAGTGGTACCCGTGGTCCCAGTGGTCCCCGCCGTGGTCCCCGCCCTTGCCGTCCTGCCCGTCGTCGTCATCGTCATCGCCGTGCGGCCGGCACGGGTGGTGCCAGTGCACCTGGACGTCCACGCCGACCCCGACCCCGACGCTGACGTCGTGCCCGTCCGGCCCGACGTCCACCGAGACGTCCGTGCCGGTGCAGACGCAGACGTCGGCGACCGGCCCGTGCGGGTGCCCCCCGCCGTGGCGCACGGCGCCCGAGGCCGACGCGCCGCTCAGCAGCGCGCACATGGCCACCACGCCGACCGCGGCACCGGCCACCCGCGCCTTTCGCCCGCGGACGGCACGTCCTCGGCCGTCCACCGGTATCCGTCGGAGCTGCCGGGGCTGCCGGGGCTGCGGCATGGATCCACCCACCTCTCGGATCGTCGGGAAAGCACACCGCCGTTGCGGGCAGAGTGCTCTGGGGCAGGAAAGCCGGACGGAGGGGCGCAGCAGGACCGGCAGGTGCCGTGCGGAACCGCGGACCCCGGGTCCGCCGCCCCCGTCAGGCGAACCGCCCCCCCCCCGGGGGGGGGCGGCCCCGCGAGGGGGCACACGGGGGGGAGCGGGGGCGGGG
>NZ_JBHWGD010000071.1:14592-22000 GCF_042733235.1 Kitasatospora sp. NPDC059722 | reverse complement strand
CCCTTACATGGGGAAACCCTATCTGGGCGGGGGCGGTTTCCGCCCTGGGCTGTTTCGGGGACAAAAAATCGACCGCCGCTCGCGGTCCGGCGGCCGGGGGCCGCCCGGCGCTCAGTGACGGCCGTGCGCGATCTCGACGTTCTCCAGGACGCCGACCGCGTCCGGCACCAGGATCGCGCACGAGTAGTAGGCGCTGACCAGGTAGGAGATGATCGCCTTCTCGTCGATGCCCATGAAGCGGACCGACAGCGACGGCTGGTACTCGTCCGGCAGGCCGGTCTGGTGCAGGCCGATGACGCCCTGGTTGTCCTCGCCGGTACGGATCACGAGGATCGAGCTCGTGTTCTCCTTGGTGATCGGGATCTTGCTGCACGGCAGGATCGGCACCCCGCGCCAGGCCGGCACCTGCTGCCCGCCGAGGTCGACGTGGTGCGGGTAGATCCCGCGGGCGTTGAGCTCGCGGCCGATCGCGGCGATGGCGCGCGGGTGGGCGAGCAGGTAGTCGGGGTCGCGGCGGCGGTTGAGCAGCTCGTCCAGGTCGTCCGGGGTGGGCGGGCCGGAGTGGGTCTGGATCCGCTGGTCGAAGTCGGCGTTGTTGAGCAGGCCGAACTCCGGGTTGTTGATCATCTCGAACTCCTGCCGCTCGCGCAGGGCCTCGATGGTCAGGCGCAGCTGGTGCTCGATCTGGTTCATCGGCTGGTTGTACAGGTCCGCGACGCGGGTGTGGACCTTGAGGATGGTCTGCGCGACGCTGAGCTCGTACTCGCGCGGCTTCAGCTCGTAGTCCACGAAGGCGCCGGGCAGTTCGTGCTCGCCGTGGTGGCCGGCCGACATGGCGATCTCGGCCTCGCCGCGCTCGTTCTGCGCCTGCAGCGGCAGGGCCAGGAACTCCTGGAGGTGCTCCTGGAGGGTCGGCGCGTTGTCGCGGATCTGCTCGAAGTCGCGGCGGCTGAGCGTGAGGACGACACCGGCGGTCGCGCTCTTGGCGGTGTACTCCCAGACCGCGTCCGGGTTCAGGATGGCGTCGTCGCCGAAGCGGTCGCCGTCGCCGAGCACGCCGACGACCGTCTCGTCGCCGTACTTGCCCGTGCCGATCTTGTTGATCTTGCCGTGCGCGATCAGGTAGATCCGGTCGGCCGCCTCGCCCTGGGTGACGAGCACCTCGCCGGGGCCGAAGTCCCGCTGCTGGCAGCGGTCGGCGAGGGCGGTGAGCACGTCGTCGTCCTCGTAGCCGCGCAGCAGGGCGAGCTCGCCGAGCTCGCGGGGGATCACCCGGACCTCGGACCCGGTCTTGATGAACTCGACCACGCCGTTGCCGACGGTGTAGGTGAGGCGACGGTTCACCCGGTAGGCACCACCGTGGGCCTCGACCCAGGGGAGCACCTTGAGCAGCCAGCGGGAGGTGATCTCCTGCATCTGCGGTGCGGACTTGGTGGTGGTCGCGAGGTTGCGGGCAGCGGCTGTGGCGAGGGACTGCTGCTGTGCCTGCTGTGTCTCGGTGCTGGTGTCGACGGGCATCGGCAGGGGTCTCCTTCATCTGGTCGAAATCACGCGGGCGGGTCGGACCGATCCGTCCCGGCCGGAGCCATGGCGGATCATCAGATACGCGTATTGGTGGGGGTTTTGGCGAAGTCTGCGCAAGCGCGGGCGCCTCTCCCGGCGGCCCACCCGGAACCCTAGATCACCGGGGCCCGGCCAGAGCCGTACGGCGGCCGAGTGCCCCCCGATAGGGTGAATCTGATCCGGATCCGCCCGCTCCGCGCGAAAAGCCTGTCAAACGTCCGTTCGCCGCGCGGATCCGCGTGTGTCGGAGGCCTGGTCAGGGCCGCGTCGCGGAGCCGCCGGGGCCGCGACCGGCCGCCAGCCCCGGGGCCGTGACGGGCCCGACGGGGTGGCGCGCGGCGTCAACACGACGCACCGCCACGCCGGTTGCGGCGTGGCGGTGCGGTGGTTCGTGTGCGGGGCCCAGGGGGCTGTCGTCGCACGGCAGGCGGGGGTTCGAAGACACCCCCTGGGTCAGGCCACCTCCATGCCGTGGCGCACGCGGTCGAAGCGCCCGGCGGCCAGGTCCTCGTCGGTGATCCAGAAGGAGACGTTGACCGTCTCGCCCCAGTGCGCGCCGGCCGCCGAGGCCTCGACCTGGAGCAGCGGGCGGTGCCCCTCGTGCCGTCCGGTGTCGGTGTCGCACCAGCCGAGCACCCGGACGTCGGGGCCGGGAAGGTGGTCGCGGAAGTCGGAGGCGAGGTCGAGCGCGACCATGAAGTCGTCGGGGAACAGGTCCTCCAGCTCGCGGTCCTGGTAGGACGGCGCGGACAGCGCCCAGTCCGCCCGCAGCGGCACGGCGGCGAGCGGGGCGAACTCGCCGCGGCCGGCCGGCTCGGGCCGCGGCGGCGCCCCCGCCGGGACGTGCAGGACGCGGCACCCGTGCCCGGCGTAGTCCGAGAACAGGTCGTCGTGGAAGAACAGCAGCAGCCCGTCGGCCGGCAGCGGCCACGGACCGCCGGGGCCGGTGGTGCGGTGGGCCTCCGCCAGGCCGGCGCAGTCGAGTTGGGCGAGGAGCTGCATCGGGTGCTCGCCGTGGCGGGGCCACGCGACGTCGGCGGGC
Source organism: Kitasatospora sp. NPDC059722 (assembly GCF_042733235.1). Lineage (NCBI taxonomy): Bacteria > Bacillati > Actinomycetota > Actinomycetes > Kitasatosporales > Streptomycetaceae > Kitasatospora > Kitasatospora sp. NPDC059722. Next base: position 19,395 of record NZ_JBHWGD010000071.1, on the reverse strand, counting down.
AGCGCGGCCGGACCGCCGAGCAGGCCGACGGCCGGGCCCGCGGCGGGCTCCCCGCCGGAGCCGTCGTCGAGGGCCGGGGTCAGGGCGAGGGAGGAGCGGAGCAGCCGGTCCACGAGCGGGGCGGTCCGCTCCCCGGCCCGTTCCCGGATGGCGGCGTACACGGCGTACGGCATCGGCACGAGCAGGTCGTCGGCGGGGTCGGTGCACAGCGGTTCGGACATGGGACCCAGCCTGCCAGCCGCCACCGACAGCGGCCGGGCGCGGGCGCGCGAACGGCCCGTCAGGTGCCGGTACGGGGGTGGCCGGCACCTGACGGGGGATCGAGGGGGTCGGGGGGATTCAGGAGAGGTCGGGGAAGGCCGGGTGATTCACCGGGATCCGGGGGACGGACGAAGGGGTTGCGGGAACCGGGTCAGGCGCAGGGCACCTGCGTGCCGGGAATGTTGACGATGCCGGAGTTGTTGGACAGGCCGGCGTTGTACTCGTAGTACAGGTAGGTGTAGAGGTCGATCCGGGTGGACGGTCCGCAGGCCGAGTCCTTGGCGACGGTGAAGGTCACGCTGAAGCTGCTGGAGGCACCGGGCGCGAGCGGCACGTTGTAGCGGGCGATGCCGCCGTGCACGTTCTCGCTGCACCCGTTGGTCTGGGTGCCGCACGCGGTGGCGGTGAACTTGAGGCCCGGCTCCAGGGTGGTCGGGTAGGTCGGCTGGACGCTCTGGTAGACGAACTGGATGGGCGTGTCATAAGGGTTGGTCAGCGTCACTGCGAGCGTGAACGAGCCGCCCGGGGTGGTCGTCGCCCGGTCCACGACGGCCGTGAGGGGCAGTGGCGCGGCCGCCTGGGCGGGCGCCGCGGAGAGGAGCAGACCGGCGGCGGCCGGGATCGCGGCGAGAGCGGAACGGCTGAGATGTGTTCTGCGCATGTCCATGGAGCGTAGGGGGCGGTACCGCTTCCGTTGCTCCCCTCCGCCGCGGCCGGTACCGGGTGACGACGCACGGGCGGACGCGGCGGGTCATTGCGCACGCGTTCCGCCCCCGACCAGTCGCCCGGCACCGTATCCTGCCCGCCACGCGGCCGGGTGCGCCGCGGGGCCGGCCGGACGACGCTCCCGGGGCCCCGCCCCGCTCAGGCCGGCGCCGGCAGGATGTCGCACAGCGCGGCGAGCGCCGCCTGGTAGGCGTGGTCGGGCGGGGTGGCGTAGCCGACCACGAGTCCGTCGGCGGCGGGCATGTCCTGCGCCGCGAGCCCCGGGTGCCGGTAGTCGGCGAGCCCCTCCACGGCGAGGCCCCGGTAGGCGGCGGCCTTGAGCACCGAGCGCTCGGTGCCGGGCGCGAGCCGCAGGACGGCGTGCAGACCGGCCGCGATGCCCGAGACGGCGACGTGCGGGGCGCTCTCGGCGAGGGCGGCCACCAGCCGGTCGCGGCGGTCCCGGTAGCGCCGGCGCATCCCGCGCACGTGCCGGTCGTAGCCGCCGGAGTCGATGAACTCGGCGAGCGTCAGCTGGTCCAACGCGCTGGCCCAGCCCTCGCGTTCGCCCTTGGCCGCGAGCACCCGGTCGACCAGGTGGTCGGGCAGCACCATCCAGCCGAGGCGCAGCGCGGGCGACAGGCTCTTGCTCGCCGTGCCGAAGTAGACCACGCGCTCCGGGTCGAGGCCCTGGACGGCGCCGACCGGCTGGCGGTCGTAGCGGAACTCCCCGTCGTAGTCGTCCTCCAGGACGAGCCCGCCGCGACCGCGCGCCCAGTCGACGACGGCGGCGCGCCGGGAGGGGTGCAGCGGCCCGCCGGTGGGGAACTGGTGGGCGGGGGTGAGGAGGACCGTCCGGACGTCCTGGAGGTCCCGGCTCCCCGCGTGCCCGCCGCCGCCCGTCAGCCCGGCCGTCCTGGCGCCGTCCTCGTCCAGCGGGAGCGGCACGGTGGTGACCCCGGCGCGGGCCAGCAGCCCGCGGTGGAAGGGCAGCCCGTAGCCCTCGACGGCGAGCGGCCCGTTCTCCCCGGCGGGCAGGACGGCGCCCGCGCCGTCGAACAGCAGCCGCAGCGCGTGCGCGAAGCCGGAGCAGACGACGATCCGGTCGGGGTCGGTGCGCACGCCCCGGGCGCGGGCCAGGTAGTCGGCGAGGACGGTGCGCAGTTCGCGCCGCCCCTGCGGGTCGCCGGGCCCGAACGCCTCGTTGGGCGCGGCGGTCAGGGCGCGGCGCCCGGCGGCGAGCCAGCCGGAGCGCGGGAAGGAGGCGGCGTCGGGCTGCCCCTGGCGCAGGTCGTGGACGGGCCCGGGGCGGGCGGAGGGGCGGCGGGCCCTGGCCGTCGGCACGGGCTCGGCGCGCTCGGCGACGGTGGTCCCGGAGCCCTGGCGGGCGGTGAGCCAGCCCTCGGCGACGAGTTCGGCGTAGGCCTCGGCGGCGGTGTTGCGGGCGAGGCCGAGGTCGGCGGCGAGCGTGCGGTAGGGCGGCAGCCGGGTGCCGGGGGCCAGCCGTCCGCTGCGGATGGCCTCGCGCAGCGCCGTCATCAGGGCCGCTCTGCGGCCGCCGGTGGCGGGCAGGTCGAGGTGGAGGTCACTGCCGGTCTGGTGGGCGGGGTCGGTCGGCTGGTGGGCGGGCTCGGGCTGGCGGGGGTGCGTGACCGGCGTGTCCGTCATGGTCACGCACCCTATCTCCGCCGTGCCGCACGCCCGTTGGGCGGCCCCGGCTCAGCGCACGCCGTACTGCGGGGCCTCTCCGTACTGCGGGGCGGCCGGCCGGAACATCCCGTCGAACGCCCGGTACAGCTCCGGGCCCTTGGCGCCGGCCACGCTCAGCCGGACGACGTCGCCGTCCGCCTTGCGCACGGTGGCCCGCAGGCCGCCCTGCGGGTCGGTCTGCTCGTACTGGATCCCCGCGATGCGCTCGACCGCGAGCGTGTACTTCGCCGGCTTGCCGCTGCCGAAGATGTCGATGATCTGCTCGCTCAGCCAGGCCAGGGCGCCGGACAGCAGCGAGAGCCCGAAGCAGGAGAAGAAGAAGACGGCGTTCGCGTTCTCCAGCTTCGCGAGGTGGGCCTTGCTGATGATGTAGCCGAAGCCGAACAGCGACACCAGCGCCAGGAGCATGAAGATCCCGAACCCGACGAGGAAGATCCCCCGCCAGTCCCACCCCGTCTCCACCGGCTCCACCGTGAAGCGCTTGTCCTCGAACTTCAGCGTGACGCTGCCGCCAGGCTCCGCCTGGACCCCCGTGATCTCGATCATGGGTGCGGAGCCTAGCGTTCCCGCCGTCCGGCTCCGCACCGGGGCCCGCTGCGGAGCCCGCTGTGGAGCCCGCTACGGCACGACGGTCACCGGCCAGCGCCCCGCCTTCACCAGCCGGACGGCCACCGAGCCGATCACCCGGTGCCCGGCCTGCTCGGAGGCGCCGACGACGACGGCGTCGGCCCGCAGTTCGTTCGCGAGCTTGGCCAGCCCCGTATAGGGGTCGCCGCGCATGGTCAGGAAGTGCCACTCGACGCGCCACACGTCCTTCATCCGCTGCTCGGCGTCGCGCAGGGCCGCCAGCAGTTCCTCGGCGATCTCCTGCGTCGTCTCCTCCACCGCCGCCCCCGCCAGTGCCGTGGCCGCGCCGAGCACGGGCTGCACGTACGCCACCGCGAGGGTCGCGCCCTGCCGCCGGGCCAGGCCGGCCGCGTAGGCGGTGGCCCGCCAGGAGGAGTCCGAGCCGTCCAGCCCGGCCAGGATCACCTTCGGTCCGTCCGTCCCCAGCTCGAACCCGGCGGGTGCGACCGCCGCCCCGGGCTCCTCGGCACCGCCGAGCGCCTCCGCATCGCTGTCGTTGCTCATGCGCCCGCCTCGCTTCGCTCGCCAGGGGCATTCGCCCATGCGCGCCTACCGATGATTCGCTCGCTCCGCTCGCTCATGCGCCCGAGGCTATGCCCGCCACCGGGAGTGAGGACACGGGGCACTCCGGGTGAGGCCTGTGGTGCGGGCCACCCCCGGGCGCGCCGGGGGTGGCGGATCCGGCACCGGGAGCCCGCGGACCGTCACTCCCTGTCGACGGTGTGCGCGGCCTCACACGGCCCGCCGAGTGGTCCGGACCACTTCGACAGGCCTTTCGATCTTGGAAATAGGGGCAAAAAGCCCCAAAAGTGCCCAATTCCTTGATCCTTACGCCCGGTAACACCTCGCTGACCTGCCTTGATCCGTAAATCCTTGAAACCGCCACGACCGCCCCCGTACCTTCGAACCCGTTGCACCGAGCACACCGCTCCACCGGGCCTCACCGCCCGGGAGCCGGAACCGGTGCCGAACCACGCGAGTGCGTGTCCCCGAAACCGACGGCCTTCCGAGGGCCTGGTTCCGCGCGCTCGCAGAACCTCCGAAAGGAACCGCATGACTTTCCGTAACGAGACCGCCGCTGCCACCGCCATCGCCACCCCGAAGCGCCGCAACCGCGTCCGGATGGCTCTGATGGCCGGGGCGGTCCTCGCCCTGCCGGTGGCCGGCCTCGTCACGGCGACGACCGCCTCCGCCGCGCCGGCCACCGTCTGGGACAAGGTCGCCGCGTGCGAGGCCACCGGCAACTGGGCCGTGAACTCCGGCAACGGCTTCTACGGCGGCCTGCAGTTCACCTCCAGCACCTGGGCCGCCTTCGGTGGCACCTCCTTCGCCCCGCGCGCCGACCTGGCCACCAAGGACCAGCAGATCGCCGTCGGCGAGAAGGTCCTCGCCGCCCAGGGCCCCACCGCCTGGCCGATCTGCTCGGTCAAGGCCGGCCTGGGCAAGTAAGCCCCACGGCTCCCGAGGCCCGCGGCGCCCCGACCGCGGGCGCGGGGGGCG
>NZ_JBHWGD010000071.1:2448-14582 GCF_042733235.1 Kitasatospora sp. NPDC059722 | reverse complement strand
GGGGGGCGGTCTGTGCCGGGCCCGGGCCGGCCGTCCCCCCCCCCCCCCCCCCCCCCCCCCCCCCCCCCCCCGGGGGGGGGGGCCCCCCGCCCTCTTCGCGTCCCCTGCTCCCCCTGCTACTCCCCCCGCTGTTCCTCCACCGGGTAGTCCCAGTCCGTGCCGACGCCCGCCGCCAGCAGGTGCTCGGCGATCGCCAGCGGCAGTGCCACCAGCGGGACGCCCGAATCCAGCGGGATCCGGATCCGGTGCGTGCCGCCCGGCGCGCACACCTGCACCACCGCCGTCACCCCGCCCACCAGCCGCACGGCGTCCAGCCGCGCCGCTGCCTGCGGACGCCCGACGTCGGCCGGGTAGGTGGTGAGCGTGAAGACGAGGTCCCCGAGGTCGTCCAGCAGATCGGCGTAGACCGCCAGCGGCGGCGCCGGCGCCGAGACCGGCAGGCGCGGCCCCACCCCGCGGTCCGGCTCCGCCCATCCCGCGGCCTCCCCGCCCAGCGCCGCGAACAGCTCGTCCCGCGAGGCGCTCACGTCGAGCCGTACCTCTTCCCAGGGCGTCCCCACGATCACGACACCCGCCCCCGGGAACACGATCCGCTCCAGCCGCCGCGCGCCCCCGGTGTTGGCCCGCTGCAGAGCGGCCGCCTCCCGAAGGAAGTACCCCCGCGCCAGGCTCTGCCGTCCGCCCCCCATGGCACGTCCCCCTCACCGGCCTTGACGGATGCTCACCAAAGCGCACGGTACCGCCGCCGCCACGCCACCCGTTAGCCGATTTCCGTCCAACTTCCCTCCGCCACGGACACGGTGGGGTCCGGCGGCATGCGACCGGTGACCGCCGGCATGCGCGGGCGACCGCCGGCGAGCGGAAAATCCGCTCGCGGGACGTGCCGCGGTGTGGCAGGGTGCGGGCCGTCCGCGCCCTGCCACCGACCGGAGCCGTCCCGATGCCCCTGCCGCCCCGACTCGTCCCGCTGCTGGCCGAGTTCGACTTCGCCCGCACCCGCCTGCGCGACCGGCTGGCCGGCCCCGCCGTCGACAGCGGCAACGGCACCGCGGTGGCCGTCGGGCCGCTGACGGACGACGAGTACCGCTGGGAGCCGGTGCCCGACTGCTGGTCGGTGCGGCGCCACGCGGACGGGCCGGGCGAGCGCGCCACCCTGCTGGTCGGCGCGGGCGCGTGGGGCCGGGACACCGCCGGCTGGCCGCACCCCGAGCCGCCGCCGTTCACCACCCTCGCCTGGCGGCTGACCCACCTCACCGAACTGCTCCTGCTGCGCGCCGACCACACGGACGGCACCCGCGCCCTCACCCGCGAGGCCTTCCCGGTCCACGGCGACGCCGAATCCGCGGTCACCGCCTTCGACACCGCCGCGGACGCCTGGCGGAAGGCCCTGCTCGCCGCCGACGACGCCGCGCTCGACACCGTCGGCCACTGCACCTACCCCTACGGCGGCGACGCGGACGAGCCCTTCCTGGACGTCGTCTGGTGGGTCAACCAGGAACTCCTCCACCACGGCGCCGAGATCGCCCTGCTGCGCGACCTCTACCACTACTCCGCGCGCGGCTAGGGCGCGCCCTGCGGGTCACTCCGGGCGCGGGGGCAGCGGCACGGGCAGGGCGGGCAGGCCGTCGATGCTGGTGACGACGTACGGCTTGTTCTCGCAGTAGGTGCCGAACTCCTCGTCGCTCTTGCGCGCGAAGTAGTCCGCGTGGAGGGCGCGGTCGGCGCGGTAGTCCATCAGCGGGACGGCGAAGCCGCAGGAGTCGCTGACGCGTTCGGCCGCGACCAGGACGACCGCGCGCAGGGCGGGACCGTCCACGCCGGGCCCGAAGCGGGCCAGGAGGCCGGTGAAGCGCGGGTCGTCGCGGAAGACCGGCTCGCCGCGGCCGTGGACCCGTACGACGGTGGGCGGGCCGTCGAAGGCGCACCACATGAGCGTGATGCGGCCGTTCTCCCGCAGGTGGGCGATGGTCTCGGCGGTCGAGCCGCCGAAGTCCAGGTAGGCGAGGGTCCGTTCGTCCAGGACGACCAGGGTGCCGGAGCGGCCCTTGGGCGACACGTTGACGTGGCCGTCGGCGGCGAGCGGCGCGGTGGCGACGAAGTAGACGGGCTGGCGCTCGATGAACTCGCGCAGCCGGCCGTCGATGTTCTCGTACTGCTTTCCCATGCCGCCATTGTGCGCTCATCTCGCCCATTGAGAAAGATCGTTTCTCATATCGAGACTGTTCGTGTGGCGGACCTTCCGGCGGACCTTCCCGGGAGAACACGCCGGCGGCGGGCCCCCGTGCGGTCGTTCGCACGGGACCCGCCGCCGGGGACGTCCGGCCCGGTCAGGCCTTCATGTAGACGCCCTCCATGAACTCCAGGATCTGCTGGTCGGTCAGGCGGTGGCCGTCGCGCCGGCCCATCGCCAGGTCGGCCTCGCTGATCATGCCGACCAGCCGCTCGCCGTCGATCACCGGGATGCGCCGGATCTGGTGCTGCTCCATCTTCCGCAGCACCGCGTCCATGTCGTCGTCGGCCCGCACGCAGTGCAGGTGCCCGGCGAGGTCCATGGCCGTCATCTTGGCCGGGTCCTTGCCCTCCGCGAGACATCGCACGACGATGTCGCGGTCGGTGATGATGCCCTTCAGCTTCTGGTCGTCGCCGCAGATCGGCAGCGCACCGACGTTCTTGTCGCGCATCATCATCGCGGCCTCGGCGAGCGTCTGGTGCGCGCCGATGCACTGGGCGCCGGTGTGCATGATCTCTCGGGCTTTGGTCACGGGGACTCCTTCGTGAGTGGTTCCCCCCAGAGGTCGTTCCCCCCGGAAGTTCCCCCCGTTCGCTCCCCCGTCGGCGGCACCGCGCACCCGCGGTGTGACCGTGCGATCACCATAGGCAACATCCCGCCCGCCCGCGACCGCGGCCACCGATACTGGGAGGGTGACGACGGAAGCCGCCGAACCCGTGCGCGAAGGCGTGGTCGACGAGGCAGTCCGGGCCCGGCCCGCGACGGCGCTGCGCCCGTACGTCGCCTGGTACTCCGGCTACCGCCAGCGCGGCATCGCGCCCGCCGTGCACCGCGGCCTGCCCTCCCCCTACCTGACCTTCATCCTCACCCTCGACGAGCCGCTGGTCCTCGCCGCCCATCCCGACCCGGCTCAGCGACCCGACGCGTACGCCACCCTGCTCGGCGGCCTGCACACGGCCCCGGCGCTGATCACCCACGACGGCCGGCAGTCGGGCGTGCAGATCGCCGTGCACCCGCTGGCCGCCAGGGCGCTGTTCGGGGTACCGGCCGGGGAGCTCGCCGGGATCGACCTCCCGGCGGAGGACGTCCTCGGCCGACTGGCCCCGCACCTCCAGGAGCGGCTGCGCGCCGCGGCCACCTGGGACGAGCGCTTCGCCCTGCTGGACGGCGCCCTGCTGCGGGCCGCCCGCCCGTCGGGGCGGGTACCGCCGGAGGTCTGCTGGGCCTGGCAGGCGCTGCGTCGCAGCGGCGGCGGGCTCGCGGTGGCGGCGCTGGCCCGGGAGACGGGGTGGAGCGCGCGGCACCTCCAGGAGCGCTTCCGCCGCGAGACCGGGCTGACGCCGAAGGCCGCCGCCCGGGTGATCCGCTTCGACCGGGCCCGGCACCTGCTGACCGGCGGCGCGCCGCCCCGGCTGGCGGAGCTGGCGGCCCGCTGCGGCTACTTCGACCAGGCGCACCTGGCCCGCGAGTTCCGCGCGCTGGCCGGGGCGGCGCCGAGCGCGTGGCTGGCGGCGGAGGGGCCGGAGGAGAAGCGGTTCCGAAACGTCCAAGGCGGGGCGGGCGACCCGGTCGCAGAGTGGGAGGCGTGACGGCGACCGGCCGGCACCCACCACCGCAGGAGGCAGCCATGGACACCACCGATGCGAAGACCCCCGCCCCGCAGGTCTGGCCCACGCTGCGCGCCGACGACGCGCGCGCCCTGATCCGCTTCCTGGCCGACGCCTTCGGCTTCGAGGGGGTCGTGGCGTACGGCGAGGGCGAGTTCGTCGCGCACGCCGAACTGGCCTGGCCCGAGGGCGGCGGCGTGATGCTCGGCTCGGAGCGGGACGCGCCCGAGGGCACCGAGACCTGGCCGGGCCGCCCGGGCACGTTCAGCGCCTACGTCGTCACGGCCGACCCGGACGGCGTCCACGCGCGGGCCGTCGCCGCCGGCGCCCGGATCACCACCGGGCTGCACGAGACCGACTACGGCTCGCGCGATTTCGCGGCCGCCGACCCGGAGGGCAACCGCTGGTACTTCGGCACCTACCCGGGCTCCCCGCGGCCGTCGGCCCCGCAGAACGGGTGAGGCCGATGCCCACGCCCGTCGACCGCCTGCGGGCGCTGTGCCTCGCCCTGCCGGAGACCGCGGAGCGGGTCGGCCACGGCGAGCCGACCTGGTTCGCGGGCGCCGGCCGCCGGGCCCGGGTGTTCGTCATGCTCGCCGACCACCACCACGACGAGCGGCTCGCCTTCTGGTGCGCCGCGCCGAACGGGGTGCAGGCGGAGCTGACCGGGCGGGACCCGCAGCGGTACTTCCGCCCGCCGTACGTCGGGCACCGCGGCTGGGTGGGCGTCTACCTGGACGCGGTGCCCGTCGACTGGGAGCGCGTGGAGGATCTCGTCGGGGACGCCCACGCCCTCGTTTCGCCCGGCTGACGGGAGCCGCCCTCCGGCGTCACTGCGGCGTCGGATCCGCCGCGTCGGGGCTCGGAGCGGGCGCCGGGGAGTCGGTGGCGGGGGAGGTCGGGGTCGGGGCCGCGCTCGCACCCGTGGCCGCGGCCGGCGTCGGGACCGGAACCACCGGCGCCGTCGCCGGGTCCATGATCACCGGGGTGCAGTTGCGGCTGTTGTCCGGCTGCTCGCCGCAGACCTGGATCCGGCTGTCGTTCTGGGACGCGTCCACCATCGGCGAGTACGCGTCGTACCCCCAGTGGACCAGGGCGGTCTGGCTCTGCCCCGCCGAGTTGGTGATCGTCGCCCGGTACCCCGCCGTGGCGTCCGTCAGCTTCGCCCAGGCCGTCCGGCAGCGGCGGCTGTAGCGCACGTAGACGGTCATCTGCCGCACGTTGGCGGTCGCGATCGTCGTGGCGTCCGATCCGCAGCCGCTCGCCTGCGGGTCCTTCCCGACACAGCCGGCGGCCTCGCACAGCGCGGTGGCCTGGGCGGTGGCCCGGGCGGTGCCCGTCGTCGCGGCGGCCCCCGGGCTGCGCTCGGAGCCGCCGTCGTTCAGGGCGAGCGCCCCGGCCACCGCGGCGACACCGGCCGCCGAGGCCGCCGCCGCCCACCACCAGGTCCGGCGCGGCCGGGCCGTGGGCTCCGGCTCCCCCTCCTCCGGCCACGACGGCGGCTCCGCCGGCCCGGGCAACTCCGCCGCGGCCTCCGTCGCGCCGGCCCCGGCAACCGCCACCCGCAGCGCCTCCAGGGCGGCGCACCGCTCCGCCGGCACCCCCGCCAGCGCGCCGAACGCGGCCAGCGCCGCCTCCGTCACCACGCGCTCCCCGTTCAGCCACCGGTGCCAGGACGACTTGCTGTAGTGCGTCTTCGCCGCCAGCTCGGCCAGCGTCAGCCCCGATCCGTCCTTCAGCGCCCGCAGCCCCGCCACGAGCTCCCGCTCCTGCGGCCCCAGCCTCGCCGGCAGGGCCCGCCAGTCACCGACCATCGCCCCGATCCCCCTTGACGCAGCGTCAGTTCGCGAACCGTCGGCAGCATAACCGCCCCACCGACCGTGCGGGCGCGTACACGGAAAGCCACGCTCGCGCCCGCCCCGCACCCCGGGCAGACTGGCAGCGGGGGCCACACCGACGGCTTCGGAGGCGGCCCATGCCGCAGATGGTCGTGGACGGGCGCACCCTCGCGCTCTCCCACCTGGACAAGGTCTACTACCCGCGGACCGGCACCCTGAAGGGCGAGGTCCTCAGCTACTACGCGGCCGTCCACACCGCCCTCCTGCCCCACCTGCACGACCGCCCGGTGTCCTTCCTCCGCTGCCCCGACGGCGTCGAGGCCGAGGTGTTCATCGCCAAGAACCCGCCGGCCGGCACCCCGCGCTGGATCCGCACGGCCGAGGTGCCCAGCGACAGCGGCGACCTGCGCCAGGTCCTCCTGGACGACGGCGCCGCGCTGCTCTGGGCCGCCAACCTCGGCTGCCTCGAGCTGCACGTCCCCCAGTGGCACGCCGCCGCGCCCGGGCTGGCCGACCGGCTGGTCCTCGACCTCGACCCGGGCGAGGGCGCGACCGTCCTCACCTGCCGGACGGTCGCCGGGCTGCTCCGCGAACGCCTGGCCGCGGACGGGCTCGCCGCCTGGGCCAAGACCTCCGGCTCCAAGGGCCTCCACCTGCTCGTCCCGATCGAACCCACCCCGAGCACCCGCGTCTGCGCCTACGCGAAGGCGCTGGCCGCCGCCCTGGAGGCGGACCGCCCCGACCTCGTCGTCCACACCATGGCCAAGGCCCGCCGGGCCGGTCGGGTCTTCGTCGACTGGTCGCAGAACAACGCCAAGAAGACCACCGCCGCCCCGTACACGCTGCGCGCCCGCCCGCAGCCCACCGTGTCCACCCCGGTCACCTGGGAGGAGCTCGCCGAGGCCGACTCCGAGGACGACCTGGTCTTCACCCTCGCCGACGTCCCCGAACGGCTCGCCGCCCACGGCGACCTCCTCGCCCCGCTGCTCGACCCCGAGCACGCCCGGCCCCTCCCCGCCGCGCCGTCCCCCGAGCCCGACCGCCAGGTGCTGCGGCCGCCCGTCGACGTCATGCGCCCGGCCGCCGTCCCGGCCGTCCCGCCGCCGGACGGGCTCGGCGGCGGGGGCGTGCAGTACGAACTCAAACTGGACGGCTTCCGCTGCCTCGCCTTCGCCCGCGGGGACCGCCCGGCCTACCTCCAGTCCCGCAGCGGACGGGACCTCGCCCCCGAGTTCCCGCCGATCGCCGCGGCCGTCGCCCGGCTGCCCGAGGGGCTCGTCCTCGACGCCGAGCTGGTCGCCTGGCGCGCGGGCCGGTTCGCCTTCGAGGAACTGCTGCGCACCCGCCAGGCCCGCGCGGGCGACGACGTCGCGCTCGGGCTGATCGCCTTCGACGTCCTCGCCCTCCCGGGCCGCGACGTGCGCCGGCTGCCGCTCGCCGACCGCCACCGCCTGCTGCTCGCCGCGCTCGCGGACGTCCCTCCACCGATCCAGCCCGTCATGGCCACCACCGACCGCACGGAGGCCCTGGACTGGATGGAACGCCTCGCGGCCACCGGGGTGGAGGGCCTGGTCTGCAAGGCCGCGGGCTCGGCGTACCGGGCGCAGGGAGCGGGTCGGGTCTGGGTCAAGTACCGCCGCACGGACACCGTCGACGCCCTCGTCCGCGCACTCACCGGCCCGGCCGCCAGGCCGCACGCCCTCGTGGTCGAACTCGACGACGGCCGCGTCCTGCTCACCACCCCGCGGCTCACCGCCGTCCAGGCCGCCCAGATCTCCGAGGCCGCCCACCCCTACCTGGCCCCGCCCGTCCACGACCCCGCCCACGGCACCGTCCACCCCCTCACGAGCCCCCTGCGCGCCGAACTCACCCTCACCGGCCGCCCGCCCACCGCCACCTACACCCGGCTGAGGGGCGACTGACGGCCGACACCCGGGCGGTGGGCGGGCGTTGGCCAGTCGACGGGCTCGGAACTCCCGGCGCTCACCCCCCGCAAGGGCCCCGGCTCCCAGGTCACTTCCGCCGTTCCGTCGCGTGGGCGAACTCGGTGACCAGGGCGTCGTCGAAGACCGGGAGGTCGGCGGGCTTGCGGCTGGTGACCAGGGGGCCGGGGCCCTCGTGGCAGACGTGGACCTCGGCGTCGATCCAGTGGGCGCCGGCGTTCACGAGGTCGGTGCGCAGGCTGGGCCAGGAGGTGAGGGTGCGGCCGCGGACGGCGTCGGCCTCGATGAGGGTCCAGGGCCCGTGGCAGATCGCCGCGACCGGGCGGCCCGAGGCGCAGAAGGCGTGCACGAAGGCGACCGCGTCGCGGTCCTGCCGCAGGTGGTCGGGGCTCGCGACGCCGCCGGGCAGGACCAGTCCGTCGTACCCGGCGGCCTCCGCGTCCGCGACGACCGCGTCCACCGCGAAGGTGTCACCCGGTGCCCGGTGCCGCACGGCCTGCACCCGGCCCGGCGCGGTGGAGAGCAGTCGCGGCGTGCCCCCGGCCTCGGCCACCGCCTGCCAGGGGGAGGTGAGTTCGATCTCCTCCACGCCGTAGGGCGCGACCAGGAAGGCGACGGTCCGGCCGGTGAGCGTCGTGGTGGGCCAGCGCACGGCTCACCCCGGGCGGTGCCCGAGGACGTCCACGGCCGCGGGCGGCGGGGCGGAACTCACCCGGGCGCGCGGGCAGTCGAGGTGGACGACGAGCTCCAGGTGGTCGATCCGGGCGACCAGGGCGACCGGCACGAGCACCCGGGAGCCCGGCACCCAGGGCTCGGCATCGACCAGCAGGTGGTCACCGGCGTCCTGCTCGACCCGCCCGAGCGGGCCGTCGGTCGCCTCCACCTCGTAGCCGGCCAGGCCGAGTTCGGCGGCTTGGTGGGAGCCCGGGCGGTACTCCCACAGGTCGGTGGTCATCACACCTCCGGTTTGTCCCAGGGCCGCCGCTCGCGCCCCTCGGGGCGGTCGGGGCCGTCCGGGCGGTCGAGCGGGTCGCGGCGCCGGGCGCCGGCGCGGCGGCGCAGCAGGACGGCCGCGGCGGCGGCGACGGCCAGGGAGGCCGCCCAGACCACGCCGAGGGCGGTGAGCACGGCGACGGTCGGCGTCCGCACGCCGACGCTCAGGCAGATCGCGGTCATGACGAGGGCGGTCAGCACGACCCCGGCGGGGATCCGGCGGGCCGTGCGGCGCACGGCCGTGCGCACCCGGCCCGGCCGTTTGGCACCCATGGTGCTCAGTTTCCGGTCGAGGCGGGTGTCCTGGCGCAGCCCGGACTCGATCTCCTCGAGGAGCCGCCGTTCCCGTCCGCTCAGCGAGGGTCCGTCCATCTCGGTCACCTCCGACAAACTTCCGGTGACGTGCTCGTACCCGGGCGGTTGCCCGGTACGGGCCTGCGCTAACCGCCTCCGGGACGGCCTGTTCCCGCGCCGACGGGTCCGAAGGCCCGGGGGCGTGCGAGCAGGCTGTCGTCGAGTACCCGCAGCAGGGCGACGGCGTCGCGGTGGACCTCGGCCGCGCCGGCGGCCCGGAGGTCGGCGGCGTCGTCGCGTCCGCACTCCAGGGCGAGGCAGAGCAGCCCGGCACGGCGGGCGGCGAGGACCTCGCGGACGCTGCCGGCGACGTACACGGCGTGGTCGGCGCCGCCGCCGACGAGGTCGAGGGCGGCCCGCTCGGGGTCGCTCCCCGGGGTGGCCACGGTCAGTGCGGGCGCCCCTGCGGGGCCGGGTCCGGTCAGGACGACCGTCCAGCCCCGGGCGGCACACTCGCGCAGCAGGTCCGCGGCACCGGTCGGCGCGGAGCGCCAGTCGGTGCCGAAGAGTGCCGTCGAGACCACGGTCATGGGCCACCGTTTCCCTTCCGGTACCGCGCGCGGACGTGGGCCGCGCAACGGAACGCGCCCTTCCAGGTTAGGCCTCCGCCCCACCGGGCGCGCTGCCGGCCGGCCACCGGTTTCCGGGCCCCGGCGCGTGCGCGGGAAGTCGGCCGGTCCGACTTCCCGTGCGGGCGGCGGAAACCCGTTTGGCGCCCCGCGCGTGGCCCTGCCCGACGGACTCGTCGCCACCGCCTTCGGCCCCACGCTCGATGCGCTGCTCCCGGCCGGCCCGCCGGTGCGCGCGCTCGCCCTGGCCGGCCCCGGGGTGCCGGCGCCCCGCGCAGACCTCGTCCTCGTCCCCCGGCACCCACTGACCGGTGAGGTGTGGCGGCCGGGCGGTGCGTGCGTGGCCGTGCCGCTGGACGCCGAGGTCTGGGCCCACCTGGCCTCCCCCGGCAACGGTGCCCGCGTCCCGGCGACCGGCGGGCTGCCCGCGGGCGTCCAGCGCGACGACCCCCTGCCGCCGCGCCCGCCGTCCGGCTTCCGACCCGACCGCGCGCTGCTCCTGCGCACGCCGGCCCGCCTCCCGGCCGTCCGCGAGCCGTGGCTGCGGTCGGTGTACGGCAAGGCCCGCGGCCGTCCGTAGACGTCCCCGGTAGACGGCCCGTCAACGCCCGCGTCGACCGCGCGTCCACGGGCCCCGGCCACAGTCCTCGTCGAGCACCGGCAGCACGCCGGCCCGACATTCCGAGAGGACGACCATGAGGAATCCCGTACGCAAGCGCCACGCCTGGGGCGCGCTGGCCGCCGCCGCGATCGCCGTCGCGGCCCTGCCGGGCACGGCCAGCGCCGATGCGGGCACCACGATCACCGGGGTCGGCGGCAAATGTCTCGACGTCCGCGGGAGCGGTACGGCGAACGGAACGCCGGTGCAGATCTACGGTTGCAACGGCACGGGCGCCCAGTCGTGGACCGTGACCAACAGGCCGGACTTCACGGGTGTCACCCTGTCCGCGCTCGGCAAGTGCCTGGACGTCAGCGCGAGCGGCACGACGGACGGCACGAAGGTCCAGCTGTGGGACTGCAACGGCACCGAGGCCCAGCGCTGGGTCCAGTACGAGGGCCCCGTCCTGATCAACCCGCAGTCCAACAAGTGCCTGGACGTCCCCGGCGGGACCACCCAGGACGGCACCCAGCTGCAGATCTACACCTGCAACTTCACCACGCCGGCCCAGCAGTGGTACTTCCACGCGCCGGGCGCCTCCGTCAGCGGCTGACGGCCGCCGGACCGGAGCGGCCCGCCACCCCCGTGCGGGCCGCTCCGCGCGTCACCGGACGTCACCGGACGTCACCGGGCGTCACCGGGCCCTACCAGGCGTCGTCGGCCAGGCGGGCATGGAGGTGCTCGTCGTTGTAGTCGCGGCCGGGGTAGCGGTAGGAGGAACGGAGGGTGCCCTCGTACCGGAAGCCGGCGCGCTCGGCGACGTGGCAGGAGGCGTCGTTGCCGACGGCGTGGGCGAGTTCGAGGCGGCGCGCGGCGGCGGTTTCCACGCCCCAGCGGGCGACGGCGAGGGTCGCGCGGGTCGCCAGGCCCCGGCCGCGGGCGGCGGGCAGGAGCCAGTAGCCGATCATGGCCAGTCCGTCCTCGCGGTCCCGCCAGAACAGGGCGACGTTCCCGCACAGGGTGCCGTCGGCGGCGTCGGTGATCGCGAAGGCTCCGGTGCGGCCCTCGGCCCAGGTGGTGTCGCAGCGGTCGAGGTAGGCCTCGGCGGCGGACGGGTCGTCAGTGCCCAGCGGGTTCCAGCGGGCGATCACCGGATCGGCCGCCGCGGCGACGAGGGCCGGCACGGTGCCGCCCGGGAGGTCGAGGGTGCGGTCCCACGGGCGGAGCACGGCGTCCCCGAGGTCGAGGACGGTGCGCCGGAAGGTCCGCTGGTCGGTGCTCATCCGACTTTCCTATCCCGCGCCCTGCCCGCCCCGCCAGCGGTTTTCCGGTGGCGGGCGGCGCGGCGGTCCGGTCGTGCGAGGATCGCCGGGTGATCGAGCTACTGACGGCCCGCACGGCCGAGTTGGACGCATCCACGCTGGACGAGGCCCGGGCCCTGCTGTTCGAGGTGTTCGGCGCCGACCTGACCGAGGCCGACTGGGAGCACGCGCTCGGCGGCGTGCACGCGCTCCTGCGCGAGGACGGCGTGCTGATCGGGCACGCGGCCGTCGTGCCGCGCGTGTTCCGGCACGACGGGCGGCAGGTGCGCACCGGCTACGTCGAGGGCGTCGCCGTCCGGGCCGACCGGCAGGGGCGCGGGCACGGCTCGGTGCTGATGGGCTCGGTCGCGGGCCTGGTCCGGGGCGGGTACGAGCTCGGCGCGCTGAGCTCGTCGGACGCGGCCGTCGAGTTCTACGCGAACCGCGGCTGGCTGCGGTGGGACGGACTGCTGTCGGCGGCGACCCGGCACGGCGGGGAGCGGCCGACGCCGGACGACGAGGGCGGGGTGTTCGTCCTGCCGGGCACCGCCCCGCTGGACCTCACCGGCCTGCTGACCTGCGACTGGCGGCCCGGCGACCTCTGGTGACGAGGCCGGCGGACGGGGGGGGGGGGGGCCCGGCGGGCGCGCCCCCCCCCCGGGCCGCCGCGTATATAAAGATAAAGAAACGGGCCCCGAACA
>NZ_JBHWGD010000071.1:0-2438 GCF_042733235.1 Kitasatospora sp. NPDC059722 | reverse complement strand
CGACACCGACCGGCCGCGGTTGGCCGGCGCCGGGCGCGCGCGCGGGTGGGGGGGGGCGGGGGGGCGCGGGGGGGGGGCGGCGGCGCCCGGCCCGCCCCCCCCCCCCCCGGGCCGGCCTTGAAGATCAGGATCAGATCCGGGCCAGGTAGCCGTTGTCGACCAGCCAGAGCACGTTCAGCCTGGCCGGGCCGCCCGGCACGAGGGCGCCGTCGAGCTGGTATTGCAGGCCCCAGCCGGGCTGGTTGAACCACGGCGCGATCGGGCCGGCGTGCACCGTGAACTCCCTGACCACCTTGTAGTCGTGGTAGTTGCAGCCGGCCGCCGGGTTCCCGTCGAGGCTCTGCGGCGGGATCGCGCGGTTCTCGTAGGGCAGGCCCTCGGGGGCGAGGAAGGCGCCGTACTCGCTGCCGTAGCGGTCGATGTCCTGGTCCGGGTGGAGGGTGAGGTCGAACTCGACCGGGCTGCCGTCGGGCAGCGTGACGAAGCCGTCGGCGGGCGGGTACTTCCAGCCGCCCTTGCCGCCGTTGGCCGCCGCGTCCCAGTACTGGGCGAGGAAGTCGCGCTCGCTCGCGCCGCCGGTGCGCCGGTAGCCGTCGACCTGCTCGCCGACCGGGCCGCTGGTCGGCAGGTCCTGGGGGCCGAGGCGGGCGTCGCCGTGCCGGAAGGCGGCGGAGCACTCGCCGGCGGGGGTGGCCCGGTCGGCGGCGACCGCCGGGACGGTCGGGGATATCAGGGCCGCGGCCGCGGCGAGCGGCGCGATGAGCAGGCGAAGGCGCACGGTGTCTCCGTCGTCAGGGGGGATTCGACACCAGGCAAGCGGATCATCTGATCATCCGTCAATCGGATGTCGCGGTTGCCCCGCCGAATCCCCTCCTTTCGGCCAACCTGCCGCCCGGCGGCCCGGCTCACCGCCCCGGCGCGACCCGCCCGATCAGGTGCAGCAGCCGGTCGAGGGCGTCCTTCGAGTCGGGCTCGGTCAGGTTGACCATGAGCCGGAAGGCGATGTTCAGCAGCGCCGGCCGCCCGAGCCCGGCCGCGCCCGCCGCGGCGAGCAGCTTCGGGCGGCCGAGCAGGTCCGCGGCGAGCCGCCCGAGCGCGAAGTACCCGGCGTAGGCGGAGCGCAGCGCCTGCGGGTAGGCGCGCAGGGCGAGTTCGCGGCCACGGTCGGTGCGGCGGGCGAGCGCCTGGACGATCGTCTCGGCGGCGTAGCGGCCGGACTCCATCGCATAGGCGATGCCCTCGCCGGTGCCGGGGCTGACCGTGCCGCCCGCGTCGCCGATCAGCAGCAGGCCGTCGGCGTAGTGGGGCCCGCGGTTGAGGCCCATGGGGAGGGCGGAGCCGCGGACGGGTTCGGTGACGGCGTCCGGGCCGTACTCGTACTCCGGCGGGAGGCCGTCGCACCAGCGGCGCAGCAGGTCGCGCCAGTCGAGGTCGACACCGGCGGTGTCGAGCACGCCGAGGCCGACGTTGGCCGTGCCGTCGCCCATGCCGAACACCCAGGCGTAGCCGGGCAGGAGGCGGCGGCCGGGGTCGGTGGGGTCGCGCAGGTCGAGCCAGGCCTCCAGGTAGCGGTCGTCGTGGCGCGGGGTGGTGAAGTAGGTGCGGTAGGCGACGCCCACCGCGCGGTCGGTGCGGCGGTAGCGCTTCATGGCGAGCGAGAGGCGGGTGGAGTTGCCGTCGGCGGCGACCACGACGGGTGCGTGGTAGTCGACGGGCCTGCGGTCGTCGCCGAGCCTGGCGGTGACGCCGGTGATCCGGCCGCTCCGGTCGTCGACCAACGGGCCCGCCACGTTGGCCCGTTCGACCAGTCGGGCACCGGCCGCGGCGGCGCGGCGGGCGAGCAGTTCGTCGAAGTCGGCACGGCGGCGCACGGCGCCGTACCCGGGGAAGGCGGAGAGCTCGGGCCAGTCGAACTCGATCGTGCGGCGGCCGGCGACCAGGCGCAGCCCGCGGTTGTGCAGCCAGCCGGCCTCCTCGGAGACGTCGATGCCGAGGTCGGTCAACTGCTTGACGGCACGCGGGGTGAGGCCGTCGCCGCAGACCTTCTCGCGGGGGAAGGCCGCCTTTTCGAGGAGGAGGACGTCGAGCCCGGTGCGGGCGAGGTGGTAGGCGGCGGTGGAGCCGGAGGGGCCGGCGCCGACCACGATGACGTCCGCGCAGTGCTCCGTCCGGGCGGGGCCGGGGCCGGGCCCTGGGGCGGTCGACTGCTGCTCCGGTCCGGGCATCGCGCACTCCCACGGGTCTGATCGGCTGCTGGGTCGGCGGACCCGACGATAGGGAACGCCGACGTCCGCCGCCGCCCGACACGCGGTCCCGCCCCGACGACCGGTCAATACCGGCCACCGGGGCGGGACCTGGGGCCTGTCTTCAAACCCCCGTCGTCCGCCCGGAGGGCGGGCCGTGCGGCGTCTGGGTGCGTGCATCGCAAGGCGGAGGAG
>NZ_JBHWGD010000070.1:35354-42651 GCF_042733235.1 Kitasatospora sp. NPDC059722 | reverse complement strand
CCCTTTGTGTATACGCGCCCGGCCCCGGGGCGGCTGACGGGGCCCGCGCCCCCCGGGCCGCACCGGGGGGGCCCGGTGCGGCTGCACCTGGTCGACCGGTCGCGACCGGACGCCATCGCCGGGCCGGGGAAGTTCCGCGAGCTGATGGCCACCGTCTGGTACCCGGCGCGGGACGTCGAGCGGTACCCGGTGGCGCCCTGGATGCCGGCCGGCGCGCTCAAGGCGCTCCTCTCCGACGTCGGGGTCGCCCTCGATCCCGCGCTGGCGCCGCTCACTTCGGGCCACACGGGCGCCCCGGTGCGGCGGTCGGGCCGGCGGCTGCCCGTCGTCGTGTACGCGCACGGCGCGCACAGCCACCAGGGCGACCACACGATCATGGTCCAGGAACTCGCGAGCCACGGGTACGCGGTCATCACGGTCGCCCACGCCTACGACTCGTTCACGGAGTTCCCCGACGGCCGGATCGCCGTCCCCATGGGCGGCCCGAACACGCCCACGGCTCCGGGCGACTTCGCCGCCGACCTGCGCTTCCTCCTCGACTGCGCCGAGCAGCTCGCCGCCGGGTGCAATCCGGACGTCGACGGGCGGGAGCTGCCGAAGGGGCTGCTCGGCTCCCTCGACCCGCAGCGCATGGGCGCGTTCGGCTGGTCGAAGGGCGGCACGGCCACCGCGTGCGCCACCCTCACGGACCGGCGCATCCGGGCCGGGCTGAGCCTCGACGGCCCGATGCAGATGCGCCCGGCGTTGAGCGGCGATCTGGACCGGCCGTTCATGATGATGACCGCCGAGTTCACCCGGGCCACCGATCCCACCGCCGAGCAGTTCTGGGAGCACCTGCGCGGCTGGCGGCTCAACATCCAGGCCCAGGGCGCCCTCCACTCCTCCTACGGCGACAGCCAGGCGCTGTACCCGCAGGTGGCGCAGCTGCTCGGCTGGACCCCGCAGCAGCTCCAGGACGTGATCGGCACCCTCGATCCGGACGAGGCCGTACGGATCCAGCAGGCGTACCCGCTCGCGTTCTTCGACGAGCACCTGCGCCACCGCGGCGGGCACCTGCTCGACGGGCCGTCGCGCGACTTCCCGGCGGTGACGTACCTGCCGTGAGGCGGTGGACGGCGGCGCCCCGGACGGGCGCCGCCGTCCTGCGTGTGGCCGTCCTGCGTGTGGCCGTCCTGCGCATCGCCGTCCGGTGCATGGCCGAAAGCCGCGCCTTGATGGGGTCCTGACACGCGATAGGGTTAAATTAAGGTAATTTTACGGGGTCAACCGGGTGAATATCACCGGACCCTCGTGAAGGACTCGCACATGCACCGCCACCGTCCCACCCTTTCCCTCCGCCGGACCGCCGCCTCGGCGCTCGCGCTCACCGCCGCCCTCGGCGTCCTGACCGCGACCCCCGCCGTCGCCGAATCCGCCCCAGTCCCGGCCCCCGCGCCCGCACAGCCCGGCGCCACCCCGTACCTCGACGCCGTCGAGGCGACCCTGCGTCAGGTCTCGCCCGGCCTGGACGGATCCGTCTGGCAGCGCACCGCCGGCAACCGGCTCGACGCCCCGGCCGACGACCCGGGCGCCTGGCTGCTCCAGACCCCCGGCTGCTGGGGCGACCCGTCCTGCACCGACCGGCCCGGCACCCGCCGCCTGCTCGACAAGATGCGCGAGAACATCTCCCGCGCCACCCGCACCGTCGACATATCCACCCTCGCGCCCTTCCCGGACGGCGCCTTCCAGGACGCCATCGCGGCCGGCCTGAAGGCCTCCGTCGCCGCCGGGAACCGGCCGCACGTGCGGGTCCTGGCCGGCGCCGCACCGCTGCTGAACATCGGCGCCCTCCCGTCGAAGTACCGGGACGACCTGGTGGCCAGGCTCGGTGACGCCGCGTCGGCCGTCACGCTCGAAGTCGCCTCGATGACCACGTCGAAGACGGCCTTCTCCTGGAACCACTCCAAGCTGCTGGTCGTCGACGGACGGACCGTCATCACCGGTGGCATCAACAACTGGAAGAAGGACTACCTCGACACCGGCCACCCGGTCTCGGACGTCGACCTCGCGCTGAACGGGCCAGCCGCCGCCTCCGCCGGCGCCTACCTGGACACCCTGTGGGACTGGACCTGCCGCAACACCGGCACGTTCTCCGCCGCGTGGTTCGCCTCCACCGGCGGCACCCCGTGCACCCCCGACCTGGAGCAGCGGCTCAACCCGGCCGCCGAGGACGCGCCCGCGACCGGCGGCGTCCCGGTGATCGCCGTCGGCGGCCTCGGCGTCGGCATCCGCGCCTCCGACCCGGCCTCGGCGTACCGGCCCGGGGACCTCCCGGACCCCGCCGACGTGAAGTGCGGCCCGGTCGGCCTGCACGACAACACCAACGGGGACCGCGACTACGAGACCGTCAACCCGGAGGAGAACGCCCTGCGGGCGCTCGTCGGCGCCGCCGGCAGCCACATCGAGATCTCCCAGCAGGACCTCAACGGCACCTGCCCGCCCATGCCCCACTACGACGCCCGCCTCTACGACCTGCTCGCCGCCAAGCTGGCCGACGGCGTCAAGGTGCGCATCGTCGTCAGCGACCCGGCCAACCGCGGCGCGGTCGGCAGCGGCGGCTACTCGCAGATCAAGTCGCTGAACGAGATCAGCGACGTCCTCAAGGCCCGCCTGGCCGCCCGCCTCGGCGACCAGGGACAGGCCCGCACCGCCATGTGCCGCAACCTCCAGCTCGCGAGCTTCCGCGCCACCCCGGCCGCGACCTGGGCCGACGGCCACCCGTACGCCCTGCACCACAAGCTGGTCTCGGTCGACGGCTCGGCGTTCTACATCGGCTCCAAGAACCTCTACCCGGCCTGGCTCCAGGACTTCGGGTACGTCGTCGAGGACCGCGCGGCCGCCGGGCAGTTGGACGCGCAGCTCCTGTCGCCGCAGTGGCAGTATTCGCAGGCCACCGCGACGGTCGACTACGCGCGCGGGATCTGCAACGCCTGACACCGGGTCAAGGTGACAGCAGCCGGTGCCCCAGCCCCGTCCGGCTGTGGCGCACGGCCCGGCCGCTGCGGACGGTCGTCACCAGCCCGGCCCGGCGCAGCGCGCGGGCGTGTTCGGAGGCGGAGGCGAGGCTGATGCCGAGCTCCGCGGCGAGCTGGCTGGTGGTGGGCTCGCGGTCGGCCAGGCGCAGGACGGCCGCGCGGGTGCGGCCCAGCAGGGCGGCGATCGGGTCGTCCTGCGGGCCGCCGTCCGGCCCGCTCTCCGGGAGCAGCGGCAGCGGGGTGACGGCCGGGTAGACGAGCAGCGTGCCCAGTGGGTACGGGCCGGCCAGCGGGCCGCCGGTCCACTGCGCGGAGGGCATCAGCACGAGACCGGTGCCGCCCGGCCGGACGTCCACCTCGCGCTCGACGGGGATCTCCAGGACGCTGCCGCGCCACCGGCTGCCCGGGTGGAGGCCGGCGAGCATCCCGCGCAGGCCGTGTTCGCGCTGGACGCGGGCGCGCCAGGCGAGATCGGTGTCGAAGCCGGTGCGCAGGCGGGGCCAGACGGCGCCGACGAGGTCCGGGTAGGCGGCGCGCATGGCGCGTTCCAGGTACTGCCAGGCGTCCTGGTCCTGGTCGGCGAGGTGGCGCAGCAGGGTGGTGGCGGGCAGCCCGCCCTTGGTCGTGACGCGGGTCAGCTCGCGGCGCACGAGCGTGCCGGTCGAGCTGCGGACGGTCTCCAGGCCCTGGTCGAGGCCGTCGCTCGGCGGGTCGAGGAAGAGCGGACCGGCGCCGCTGGGCGGCACGAGCTGCCGCAGCGGGGCGACGGCGGCCCGGGCCCGGGGCGTGCTCAGCGAGCGGCGCCATCGGGCGAACCCCGGTCCGCCGTCGTGGCGTTGGAGCATCGCGACGGCGAGGCCGAGTTCCAGGAGCGGCGCCGGTCCGTCGGCGAAGCGGACGCCGAGCAGGTCCTCGGCGGTGAAGTGGATCCGCAGCACCGTGCCCCCTCCGCCGTCGTCGCGGCCTGGTCGGTTTCGGCCTCGGCCGAAAGCATCGCGGGCGACGCGTCCGCCGTTCGACGATAGCCACCGCGCCCCCCGCGGGGGAGGGGGCGCGCACCCCTCTCTCGTCCGTGACACGCCAGGAGGCCCGTCATGTCCCTGCCCGCTTTGTCCCTGCCCGTCATGTTCCTGCGCCGGGCCGCCCGACCGTTGGCCGTCGCCGCGGCGCTGGCCGCCGCACTGCTCACCGTGGCCCCGACCGCTCAGGCCCGCACGGGCGGTGACGACGGCTGGCAGCCGTACACGAGCGGCGACGAGGACTTCCCGGCCGGCGCGCTCTGCCCGTTCCACCTGCACATCGGGGTGCTGGTGGAGGGCGAGGAGACCAAGGTCGCCGCCCGCTACCCCGACGGCTCGCCGGCCGAGGTGCTGTGGCGCGGCCCGCTGGTGCTGCGCTACACCAACGTGGACAGCGGGCGCAGCGTCGACCGCGACCAGAGCGGCAAGGCCACCGAGTACAAGCTGCCCGACCACAGCGTCCTGTGGCTGATCCCGAAGGACTCGCACATCTCCGCCCGCGTCCGCGCCGGGAACCCGTACCACGCCCCCGGCGACTTCCTGTTCAGCGGCGGTGTGACGCTGCTGGTCCACCCGGACGGGCAGCCGCAGGTGCTGGTGCAGCACCGGGTGGAGAACCTCTGCGAGACGCTCGCGTGAGCGGCAAGTGGCCTTTCACAGCAAGCGCTTGATGTCCCCGCGGGCCCGGTAGAAGCCGCCGCCTGCGGACTCGTGGACCTCCGCGACGAGGTAGCGCGCCCCGGCCACCCGGACGTCCTTCGGGAACTGCACGCGCCAGGTCGGGTCGTACCCGGCCGACACGACGCGCACCCGCAGCCGGGCGCCGTCCTGCACGCACTCCACCTCCACGCCGCCGAAGCCCGCGCCCGCCGCGACCGTCTCCAGCGCCCGGCCCGGCAGCACGCGCTCGACGTCGGCGCCGCGCACCTCGGCCGTCCGCGGCAGGGTGCCGGCCTCGGCGGCGCCGATGGCGGCCTCGCTCGCGTCCAGGCAGGCCAGCGAGCCGTCGGTGGTCACCAGGTAGAGCCGGCCGTCGCGGTACTGCATGCTGTAGGCCGATCCGCAGCCGGTGGCGAGCTTCCACAGCCGGGTGCCGTCGGCGGCGAAGCAGTACACCGATGAGTGGTTGTCGCCGGCGAAGACGTACGCGCCGTCCGGCGAGGCCGCGCAGGAGAAGACGGCGGCGTCGCACCGGTAGGCCGCGACCTCGGCGCCGTCCGCCTTGCGCAGCCGGTGCACCCAGCCCCGGGAGGTGCCGGCGAACACGTCGTCGGCCACCTGCCAGCCGAACAGGACGGCGCCCTTGGTGTCGGCGTGCCACAGCTGGTCGCCGCCGCGGGAGGCGTAGCGGGCGACGCCGCGCGAGTGGCCGTGGTAGACGCCGTCGGCGTCGCAGCGCACCATCCAGCCGTCGCGGCCCTCGGCCTTGCGGCGCCACTGGAACTCGTCCTCGTGGTCGACCGTGGTCAGCCCGCCGCGCTCGTCGGCGACGCCGAGGACGCCGTCATGGATGTCCAGCCAGTAGATGTCGACGTCCTCGGCGATCTCGTAGGCGACGCGCGGCACCTTGCCGCCGAGGTCGTAGACCTTGCCGTCGTCGCAGCCCGCGTAGATCCACCAGTCGTCCGCGACGATGCACTTGACGCCGTCGGGCAGGCCGAAGCGGCCCGTCACCTCGCCGTCGTGGGTGAGCGTGTAGACGTCGCCGGCCTCGTTGCCGACCCAGGCGTGCTCCTCGCCGACGAAGATGCCGAAGGCGGGCGAGCCCGAGCGGAAGCGCCACAGCAGCGGCGCCTGGCGGGCGGTGGAACGGCTGCTGACGATCTGCCGCCGGGTGGTGGCGCGCCGCTGGCGCACGCCCTGCACGGCCGGGGCGTAGCCCTTGCGGACCTTCTCCCCCACCTTCTTGGCGGCGGCCGCGGCGGCCTTCTCCGGGCTCGGGTAGCTCGTCGCCTTCACCTGCCCGGCGTCGCCGATCCGCCCGTAGCGCACGGTCACGACGCAGTCGGCGACGCGCACCTCGTAGAACTTGTGCGCGGTGCCGGCGTCCTCCGACAGCTCCATGTACGTGACCTGCTCATCCACGGCGACGGGCACGGCGAACACCCCTTTCGGGCAACGGAGTTGGATTCCGTCGGCGGCCCGGACGCTGCGCCCGCCCGCCGACTCCCCAGAATCTAGGCGCTGCCACTGACAACGGGGCCTGACAGCGGGGCCTGACAACGGGTGGTGAGCCGGGGTCAGGCCCGCGGGGTGAGGCCGTCGAGGAGGGCGCGGACCGTCTCCGTCGCGAACTCCTCCGTCGTCGGCGGGAGCAACACGCCGGGCGGGGCCTCGTCGGCGTAGAAGACCTCCAGGAACGCCCGGTGGAAGCACGCGCCGATGAGGAGCAGCGCCGCCGCGTGCGGGTCGAGCGCGGCCGGGACGCGGCCGAGGCGCTGTTCGGCGGCCAGGTACTCGGCGAGGTGGACGCCGACCTGGTGCGGGCCGGCGTCGCCGAGCTTGCCGCGGTGGGCGGCGAGCAGTTCGGGGCTGGCGAGCAGGGAGCCGGCCATCGGGAACGACCGGCGGTAGAACGGGACGGCCACCCGGACCAGCGTCTCCAGGTGCTCACGGACGGTGCCTTGCCCTGCCTGGTCCGGCAGCTCGGCGACGGCGTCGGCGAGGCGGGGGGCGCGTTCGCGCAGGACCCGGACGAAGATCTCCTCCTTGTCCCGGAAGTGCTTGTACAGCGCCGCCTCCGAGCAGCCCGCCTCGCGCGCGATCTGCTTCGTCGTGGTGCGGGTGAGGCCCACGGTGGCGAGCAGCCGGGCGGCGGCGTCGAGCACCCGGGCCCGGGTGAGCGCCCCTCCGGTCAGGGGCTCGGCGCCCTCGTGCGTGCTCTCCGGCGTTCCCTCGCGCGTCATGGGCCCCAGCGTACCTTGACAGGTGGGTGAGCACTCACCCACCATCGAAGGAGAACGTAAGTGAGCACTCACCCACCCACACTCACCCATCCTCGCTCACCCACCCCTGGGAGGGGTCATGAAACTCACCGTCCTCGGCGCCACCGGAGGCATCGGGCGCCACCTCGTCCGCCTGGCCCTGGCCGACGGGCACCGCGTCACCGCCGCCGTCCGGGACCCGGCGCGCCTCCCCCTGCAGCACGAGCGGCTCACCGTCGTCACCGCGGACCGCCGCGGGCGGCCCCGGCGGGGGCACCGGGGGCTGGCTCGGGGAGGCCCTGGCCCAGCGGGGAGGTCGGCCCGCGCCCCCCGCCCACCA